>NZ_JBMKHB010000008.1:0-165806 GCF_049238285.1 Enterobacter cloacae complex sp. IR53041
GTTTTGGGTGGAATATATGACAGCCCCCATTTTGGCCCGGCAAAACCCGGTCGAAGGTGATGCTTATCACCGTCTTCATCGACATAATCAATACCCGGACCACCGGGCAAAATCCGCGGGTCATCGAAGGGCTTTGAGCTCATGTAGAGATTGCCCTGGCGGGTTAAGAGAAAGCCCTGATCGTTAACGACCGTGAACGAGAGCATGTTTTCTCTGGATGGGCTGTTTGAGCCGTCCGGTTCGACCGTATGAAAACCGGTGTTAAACGGTGCTGATTGCCAGGTTTTTCCGTAATCTTTTGAAACAGCGAAGGCATCCGTATCCCAGGACGGAATGGCAATGTAGCGCTCGGAGGGGTGCACATATTTGCCAGCAAATGCCCGGTAAAACTGGCTGGAAACTTCTGAGCGTATACCGCGCACCGGGTCAACGTAGTACAACGCGCCCTCACAGTTCCATCCCTTCAGTTCCAGGTAACGATGGTCGTCAAAGCGGTATATCACCTGCGTAGGCGCGTCCTGCGCCTGTGTGCATCCCGCCATCAGCATCAGCCCGGCCAGCATTGCATGAGCAGCTGTTTTATTTATCATCCGGCTTTCCTTTTCGGCTCAGAGGGTACTGTGTTAAATCCTGCGACGGGTGGCATCGGCCATTGCAGATTTGCCACTTCACGGTTATGAACTTCAGGGTAGCGAGCAGGAATCACACGGGCTGCATTCATAAACTGGTTCACCACCCCATACTCGCCGGTAGGTAAGACTGAATCTGGTTTATTCATATACTTTTTGGTTGTCTCAAATCGTAGCTCACCCGTTCGATAATAATTCCTTGCATAACTGTCTGTTGACCAATTGCGCCAGTCGGCCAATGCGATTAATTCCCGCCAAAATGCACCATGCTCAAAATCAAACGACTTACAGGGGCCGATAGCCAGGTCATAGGCCATCGCCAGTTCAGGTACTTTAGGTGACATGACGATTGATGAATGCTGGCTGAACATCACATCGTCTGAAGAGCTGAATAGCTTGTGCAGTTCGGCTTCGGTCAAATTACGACGAACGACGATCTTTTTATTAGCGTCGTTAACGCCGGTAACTTCACCGCTGACGATATCGATATTGCGCCAATACTTGAGCGTGCTGATTTCGTTTTTCGTCAGTACATGGCCGGGCCGAAGATGTTTGAACGGTTCATACGGGGGGCAGTCAAAAACCTCTTCCTTTGTACGTCGGAAGTTGCTGGTTGCTCCTGCTTTGGCGTTATACGAAACCATAATGTCATTCCCCCCGACAGGGGCTTTGTAGGCGTTATCTTTATCAGCATTCGTATCGAGCGGGTTTAGTTGCCCCATCAGCGTGAAAATAAACGGCTCAGGCAGGGCTTCGCCGTTCGGCACCACATCGCTGTAATCCCAGGTTGCGTTTGTCAGCGAGGAATAAGCGAAATCACCTTTTCCCGCAGCAGGCTTACGAAACGGTTTTCCATCTGGCGCAAGACCGACACTGCTGTCCTGGAAAAAAACACGCTGGCGCAAATTGGGGATAGCGTCAGCCAGCTTTTGTGGAACCCCGCGCCAGCCGAAACCCTGAATGGGAAGCAGTGATACGGTTCCATCATTCGGGCAGAAATAGTTATAGACTTTGCCGAAGTTATTACGCTGATTTAAAGGCGAATCATACCAGTTACGGCTGAACTCCTTGCGCGGGAGGGCCATCGTGTCGAGCAGCGTTTGTTGATCTGCGGCAGTCATTAGGCCGTCGCCGCTGGTCGCATATTTTTCATTCGTTGCCATCAGGCGGCAGAAATTCTCAAAGGTCTGCTGTCGGGCAGCGTCCGTCTGGTGGTGGCCTGGCTGGCCGTTCTCCAGCCAGCGATTTTCAAGAGAATAAGGCGAGTGATTGAGGATCACGCAATCAGCTGGGGCCAGTTCTGCTTGCTTGACCAGCATGTTTGCCAACATCGTGATAATAGTTCCCTGGCTGTGCGCAACAATGTTAATCGTGTCGTTGCGCGTTGCCGGGGTTCGCCGAATTGTTATTATCAGATTTGCCAGCCGCTGCGCGGCATAAAACTGATAAATACGGTGTGGGTTGCTGTATACCGGATGGGTAAAGTCACCGCCATTTGCCAGTTCACTCCGGCTCAAAAAGCCCACCGCGCCCAGCGCTGCGCCACCGGCTCCCGGCCCAAGCATATCAGGGATGCTGGTCGTGGCATTGGCGAACGTTCCGCCTCCCCAGACGCCATTCAAGTCCAGAGTATTGTGAAAGCAGTCCATCGCATACTTACCGCCGAATCGTTTTAAGATCGCCGGGTCATTTTCACGATAAGCATCATAGGGTAAGGGGGTTTCTGAGCTATTACCGCTCTTGCGCATGGCTTCACGGTACTGGCGCTGGTCATCCTCCCACATAGCCTTATCAACAGGGCGATAGCCCCAATAAAACGGGATCACAGGCGAACGCACGGGAGTACTGGAGCAGACCATTTGCTTTTTCTGTGTATCGGTACAATCCTCCATTACCCCTTCCGCGTTACGGATTTTATAGGTTTTTTCTTCCCACTCATACGGCCATAGGTCATCGCGGCCAAGCCGCTTTTTCAGCCCTTCGATAATACCGCGCTCCTGGTTCTGATAGGCTTCCCCCACGTCATTCACACCATGAACCAGAATCACAATGCCTGGCATTGGACGGTGAACGGGGCAGTTGGTGGTGTACATTGGTTTACCCGCATTTACCGGAACACCGATACACTGCTGCGCCAGGAAACGCTTGTTGTGTGCGCCGTAACTTTGCGGATCGTGAGGTTCTGGGGCTTCATCAAACGGGCTGGCGTTCTGCGCATCAGTTGACTCACTCATACGGTTCCCTCCGGTGCTTCTGACTCATGGACTAATTCGAGTGACCAGGTATCAAGTTCAGACGTGTTCAGGAGCGGCGATTCACCGTTATCATCGGTGATCCCCTCAATGACTTCGCCCTTTTTATGGAGCCTGAAACGTTGACCTTTGAGAATATGATCCTGGTCGTCAGGAGCATGTAGCCGGAACTGCTGAGCCAGTACACCTTCAGCAAAGGTAGGTTTCAGGTGGTCGAGGCTTGCCTTCGCCATGTAATCGACGGCAGGTGCTTTAAAACGGACGTAATGCGGGGCAATAAATTCGATTTCACCCTGCTTAAGACGAATGCCCGCGCCTGCGCACATCAACAACAGTTCATCCTTCGCATTCAGGACAATTTTGCCCTGTGAACTGGTCAGATTAATGTTCTGATTAGCGACAGCGTTAATCTCCCCCTTCTGAGCAGTCAGGCGAATCGACCCTTTTGCAGCGGTAAGCACCATACCTGCTTTGCGAACGAATACGGAGAAAACTTCCCCTGCGGCCAGAGTCATGCGACGGAAGGCGTTGGCATTCATGTCCTGCCTGGCCGTTGTGATCATGTTCTCCCCGGCATGCAGCAAGACTGATTGAGGAGAGGTGAGCGCTATGCCGGTTTCACCATGCAGGGAGAGCGTGGCATCTTCTGGTTTTGCGACTCGCTGCCGAAGTTCAGTCACCGGCGACAGATCGGCGGCTGGCGTGTCAGCTATTTCAGAGCTAGCCTGAAGCGAGTGGGCCAGTTGTAACGCAGATTCAAGCTGCGCTATGGTCGCGGCCATGTCATTTTGATGGCCGGTCGCTTTTGATTGTGCTTCTGTGGTGATGTGAAAACCTTCAGCAGAACGCAATGAAGCCTGCTTGTCTGTGCGTAACTCAACGCCTTCGCCGCGCGGCTTGCCAGATGCGTCTACCAGGTGGCCCAGATTCAGCTGTGACTTACCGTACTCCGTCGCAACTTTGATGTGTTCCTGGCCTTTCTTATCCTCCATCCGAAGTTTGTTATTTCGTGGCGTCCTGATGACGTTGCGCGTGCTGTTTCGGTCAGTGACTAAATCAGGATTAATATCATCATGGAAGGCATGCGCTATGAACGGACGTTCCGGGTCGCCATTTTCAAACGCAATGCCAACTTCCGTATTATCGAGGAGCGGGAAATGTATCCCATAAGTATCACCGGCGTATTGTCTCCCTAACCTGACTGGCATACTCTCCAGGCCCTTTTTCCATTCAGCCTGGTCAAAGTTAAACCGCACCCGATAACGGCCATGATTATCAATTCGGGAAAGCCGATCGTTAAGACTTATCCCTGATACTCTCGCCGGGATTGTGCCTGTGATGATTGGGCGTGGCAGACGCTCAGGGCGATAGCACCAGATCTCGCTGTAGGGAATCCCTTTAATTTCACTTTGAAAACTGCTCTTTCGTGACCCTGTAGAGCGAATGCTGGTAACAACCATCCCTTTGTCAAAGGCGGCTGGTTTGGTGCCGGTGATATCGAGATCGAAGCCCGGCACAATAGCGGGATCGTCGGCTACGGCTTCCAGCGTAATCATATTGCTAAGCAGGCATTCATGACGAATTCGGGCATAGTGCCAACTGGTTTCGGCCTGTTGGCCTTTGCCTGTCGCGTAACGATCGCCGGATACCAGATGATTATCCGCGTAGTGATATTCGCCACCGTAAACCAGTTCTGGCTGTCGGGATTTATCGGCCTGGGTTTCGAGTGTCCTGAAACGTCGACTCTCCCGATAGTTGTAGTTACGCACGTCGACCGAGCCGGGTACGATGGCATGCCTGGTTGTCATTTTTCGCAGGCTGTAGCTATTGCCTACGGTTCCTGCCGGGTTGATTGCCGCGATCTTGTGGTTGTGCACATAGTGCGCCCCGGAATCTCCGAACACGATAACAACAATATTGTCATGGTCGGGATGCAGTTCGAACCGGAACCATATTCCCACTTCAGACAGCAAGCGTTGGATGAACGCCAGATCGCTCTCCTTCCACTGAACGATCATCTCCCGCTGCGGATATTCCCAGTGAAGCAGGTCAACATTGATTTTATATCCCTCAAAGCCGTGTTCTTTGAGGATACGCTTAACCAGTTCGGGTACAGAGACATTCTGATAGATAGCGCTGCGATACCGGGCGTTTAGTAGTGCCAGAGGATGTTCCAGCACGGCTTCGTACAGCGTTTCGTCAGCACTGCTACTGATCCTGCTGATCTCGGTTATGACACCAGGGATTTTACGCAAAGCCACCCATTTCCCGCGATCGGGAAAATAGGTCGACCAGGCAGGGTTGTTGGCTCGAAGAATAAATGATGCTTCTTTCTGCACGATATGAAAGGCTTCAGCATCAGCTGTGGTTGAGGTAAAACGGATGGTGTAACGATAGGGGGTACTCAGTGCTTCTTCGCCGGTGAATGATTCCACATCGGCAATCAAGTCAGAATGGCTGATGTTCAGGAGATATTTATTCAGACTTTCTTCTGGATTGAATACCACCGGTTCAGTAGATAACCGTATTTCGCGTCCATTCATAGGTGTCCTTTACAGTCACATGACTGATCTTTCAGCAATCGTGAATTTGCATTAAGTTCACGATAGGTTACAAACCATACAACCTAAGACCATTGATTTTGAATGGTTATCTGTATAAATATGCTTCATCATAATTTTAACTGTACTTAAAGACATTTCATTCAAGGACGGATACGAATGAATCAGCGATTCATTTTAGTGGGAGATACCACGACGCACGGCGGTTCAATTGTACAGGGCATTTACACGCACACCGTTGACCGTGCTCCAATGGTCGTTACCGGCCATAAGTTCGATTGCCCTCAATGCGGTAAAGAGGCCATATTAATTGGGTCGAGCCATGTCACTGTTAATGGTCAACGTCGCGTTCTGCAGGGAGATAAAACTACTTGCGGGGCAATAGTAATTAGTCGGTATAAAAGCAGCGTGTCAGAAACCGGAGAGAAAGGTTAGTGATTTGCGCATGCGCAAATTCACGTCAGCTTTAGACTGACTTTTCAGCCAGGAGACATTGCCAGCAGTCTGGAGGGCCCGGCAGGGCCTTTTTTGTTGATGCATATCAACCAAACCCCCGTTCGTTTATGCCGTGTTTGTTTATTTTATGTAAAATCTATTTGTGTAAAAAGTCACATCATTGTATTCAAAAAGGTTGAGTTAGATCGCAGAAACGGGTACATATAGCGCCGACGCGAGCCTGAATACCGATAAAAAAGTGCTGAATAGTGCAGGCTTGCGATGATGTGTTACTATAAATGTAAATAAATTGTGAAGTAAATTTTGCTTCCGGGGAACGAACGTGAATACATTACAACTTTCTATTGTCCATCGCTTGCCCCAGAGCTATCGCTGGTCGGCGGGTTTTGCTGGTTCGAAAGTTGAACCGATTCCGCAAAACGTCGCGGGCTGTGAAAACTGCCTGGTGGCGCTCAAGCTGCTGAGCCCGAGCGATGAAAATGCATGGCGGGTGATGGAGCGTCTCAGTCAGGCCCTGACGGATATCGAAGTGGACAGCTCCGTGCTGGAATGCGAAGGGGAGCCGTGCCTGTTTGTGAAAAGCCAGGACGAGTTTGCTGCCACCTGCCGCCTGAAAAATTTTGGCGTTGCTATTGCAGAGCCTTTCTCCGGCCAGTATCCATTCTGAGCGCTAGTCTGACGACAACAGCTGGCGCGTGTAGCGCTGCGTTGGCGCGCTAAATACGCGCTGGCACTCTCCCTGCTCGACCACCTCTCCCTGTCGCAACACAATCACCTGATGGCATAGCGCCCGCACCACCTGCAAATCATGGCTGATAAAGATATAGGCCAGCCGGTGCTTTTCCTGTAGCCCTTTAAGCAGCGCCAGGATCTGCGCCTGTACGGTCCTGTCCAGAGACGACGTCGGTTCATCCAGAATAATTAGCTCTGGTTTCAGGATCAGCGCGCGGGCAATAGCGATACGCTGGCGCTGCCCGCCGGAAAATTCCGCAGGATAGCGGTGGCGCGTCTCGGGATCTAAACCCACTTCAACCATTACCCGCATGACCTCCTGCTCACGCTGCTGCGCGCTCAGGCCGGGCTGATGGACGCGCAGGCCCTCTTCGACAATCTGTAACACGCTGAGCCGCGGGTTAAGCGAGGAGTTGGGATCCTGAAAGACCACCTGCATGCGAGGACGTACGGGCAGCATCTGCCGCCGGTTCCAGCGGTGCAGCGGCATGCCGTCAAACAGGATTTCGCCCTGTGAGGCAATTAAGCGCAGCAGCGCCAGACCGGTGGTGCTTTTACCCGAGCCGGATTCGCCCACCAGCCCGAGGGATTCGCCCGGGCGCAGCGAGAAGCGGATATTTTTTAACACCGGGTTGCGATCGACAATGCGGCGCAGAATACCTTTGCGGATCGGGAACGAGACGGACAGATCCTCAACGCGCAGCAGCGGCGTGCTGTCAGCGTCGAGGGGAACCGGGTCGCCGGAGGGTTCGCTGTCGAGCAGGCGCTGCGTATAGGGGTGTTGCGGCGCGCTCAGCAGCGTGGACGCCGCATTCTGTTCAACACAGCGGCCGTTTTGCATCACCGCGACGCTGTCGGCCAGCTTTCTCACAATGCTCAGGTTGTGCGTGATAAACAGCAGGCTCATGTTTAGCTCGTCACGCAGGTCCCGCAGCAGCGTCAGTATTTGCGCCTGTACCGTCACGTCCAGCGCCGTTGTGGGCTCGTCGGCAATCAACAGCTCGGGGCGCGTCAGCAGCGCCATGGCGATCATCACGCGCTGGCGTTCGCCGCCGGAGAGCTGATGCGGAAAATCATTCAGCCGTTTGGCCGCATTGCGTATGCCTGTGCGCTCAAGACAATCCAGAATTTCTCCCCGCGCGGCCTCTTTGCGCATCCCACGGTGCAGGGAGAGCACTTCATAGAGCTGTTTTTCCAGGCTGTGCAGAGGGTTAAGCGACACCATCGGCTCCTGGAAGATCATCGCGATTTTGTTGCCGCGAATGCCGCGCAGGGTCTGTTCGTCGGCGTGCAGCAGCGAACGGTCGTGAAAAAGGATATCCCCTTGCGGGTAGCTCACCGGCGGAGAAGGCAGCAGCCGCAGGATGGAGAGCGCCGAGACGCTCTTGCCTGAACCCGACTCACCCACCAGGGCCAGCGTTTCACCGCGCTGGATCTGCAGCGTCAGGTCGCTGACCACGGTGCGCGTCTCGTCCTGTTTTGAAAAGGCAATCGACAGGTTATCAATACGGAGCAGGGGCTGGGTCATTTTAAACCGCCTTGTTCGGATCAAAGGCATCGCGCACGGCTTCGCCAATAAAAATCAGCAGCGACAGCAGCACGGCCACGGAAAGAAAGGCGGCGATGCCTAACCACGGCGCCTGCAGGTTGTTCTTGCCCTGCAGCAGCAGTTCGCCGAGCGACGGGGAACCCAACGGTAGCCCGAAACCGAGAAAATCCAGTGAGGTGAGGGTGGTGATGGAGCTGCACAGAATAAACGGCAGGAAGGTGAGCGTTGCCACCACGGCGTTGGGCAGCATATGGCGGAAGATGATCCCGCGGTCGCTCACGCCAAGCGCCTGCGCGGCGCGAATATAGTCGAAATTACGGGTGCGCAGAAACTCGGCCCTGACCACACCGACCAGCGCCATCCAGCCGAACAGGACGGTGATGCCTAATAGCCACCAGAAGTTGGGCTGTACGACGCTGGAAAGCAGGATGATCAGAAAGAGCGTCGGCATGCCTGACCAGACCTCAATCACCCGCTGGCCCCAGAGGTCAATTTTCCCGCCGTAGTAGCCCTGAATGGCGCCCGCCACGACGCCCATCACGCTGGAGAAGATCGTCAGCATCAGCCCAAAGAGAAGCGAAATACGCGTGCCATACAGGATGCGCGCCAGCACGTCGCCGCCGTTTGCATCCGTTCCCAGCCAGTTTTGCGCGGAGGGCGGGGAAGGGAAGGGGGTCGTGGTGGCGAAGTTAATGCTGTTTGCGCCAAAACGCACCGGCGCCCAGAGCGCCCAGCCGTGCTGCTCAATCTGCTGGCGAAGCCACGGATCCTGATACTCCGCCGGCGTCGCAAACGGGCCGCCAAAGTCGCTTTCGTTGTAATTGGCGATGACCGGCACGTACCAGCGGTCGTTAAAATGCACCAGCAACGGTTTATCGTTAGCGATCAGTTCTGAAAACAGGCTTAAGACAAACAGCACGGCAAAAATCCACAGCGACCAGTAGCCGCGGCGGTTGTGGCGAAAGCGGGCCCAGCGGGCCTGGTTGACGGGGCTTAAACGCGGCATCATCGGCCCTCAAAATCGATTCGGGGATCGACCAGCGTATAGCTGATATCGCTGATGATATTCAGCAGCAGGCCAATCAGGGTGAAAATATAGAGCGTGCCGAACATTACCGGATAATCACGCGACACGGTGGCCTCATAGCCCAGCAGGCCCAGACCGTTAAGCGAGAACATCACCTCTATCAGCAGCGAGCCGGTAAAAAACATACTGATGAACGTGGCCGGAAATCCGGCGATCACCAGCAGCATGGCGTTGCGGAACACGTGCTTCCACATGATCTGCTTCTCGCTCACGCCTTTAGCGCGGGCCGTGACGACGTACTGTTTACGAATTTCATCGAGAAAGGCGTTTTTGGTCAACATGGTCAGGGCCGCAAACCCGCCAATGACCGTGGCCAGAACAGGCAGCGTGATATGCCAGAGGTAGTCGGTGATTTTCTGGTACCACGGCAGGGAGCTGAAATCGGCGGAGACGAGCCCCCGCAGCGGGAAGAGATCAAAATAACTGCCCCCGGCAAAAAAGACGATCAGCAGAACGGCGAACAGAAACGCCGGGATGGCATAGCCGATAATGATGAACGTGCTGCTCCAGATATCGAACCGGCTGCCGTTGTACACCGCTTTGCGGATCCCAAGCGGTATAGAGACCAGATAGATGATCAGCGTACCCCACAGCCCGAGCGTGATCGAAACCGGCAGGCTTTGCTTGATCAGCGTCAGCACTGACGCACTGCGGAACAGGCTATCGCCAAAATCAAAGCGGATGTAATCCCAGAGCATTTTGAAATAGCGCTCGTGAATCGGTTTATCAAAGCCGTAGCGGTGGGTGATCTCGGCGATCACCTCCGGATCCAGCCCGCGTCCCCCGCGGTAATGGCTTTCGCTGATATTCCCTACGCCAGTTCGCGCATGGCTGGCGCCCATCCCTTCGCCGCCGCCGCCCGGCATGCCGCCGCTGTTGCCAAATTCAATAGCGGCAATGGCCTGATCGACCGGCCCGCCAGGAGCGATTTGCACAATAAAAAAGTTAATCGTGATGATGGTCCACAGGGTGGGGATGACCAGCAGCAGACGGCGGAGAAGATAGGCACCCATGATAATTCCTTATCGCCGCTCAGCGGGAAGTCTGGCGGCTTTGTTAACGTCATACCACCAGGTGTCAAAGCCCAGAGAATAGACCGGGCGCACGGCAGGCACGGAGAACTTATCCCAGCGCGCAAGGCGATCTTCGCCCATATACCACATCGGCAGCATGTAGTAGTTCCAGGTTAAGACCCTGTCGAGGGCGCGCCCGAGCGGCACGAGCTTGTCTTTATCCCCCTGCGCCGCCACGATTTTCGCAATCAGCGCATCAATCGCCGGGCTTTTTACCCCCGGCGCATTGTACGAGGAGTCGATGTAGCTGGAGGCCCAGGAGATTTGCAGGTCCGAGCTAGGCCACGGCTGCGCGGGCCACAGGCGCTGCATCATGTCGTAATCACGGCTGCGCATGCGGCTGGTGATCTGCGCGTTATCGACCTGGCGAATGTTCATGGTCACGCCCAGCCGCTCAAGGTTGTGCTTAAACGGCAGCACCCACTGGTCGTTGCCCCCGGACGAGAGCAGCAGCTCAAAGCTGAGTGGCTTGCCCGTTTTGGCATCCACACGTTTTTGGTTCTTCAGGTGCCAGCCTGCGTCATCCAGCAGCTTGCTGGCTTTGAGCAGGTTGTCGCGGTCGTAACCGTCACCCTTCGATGCGGGCGGCTGAAACACCGTTGTAAACACCTCTGGCGGTACCTCTGCTTTAAGGGGGGCCAGCAGGACCAGTTCGTCGGCTTTCGGATAATCGCGCGCGGCGTATTCGGTATTCTGAAAATAGCTGTTGGCGCGGCTATAAGCCCCGTAAAACAGCGCTTTGTTCATCCACTCAAAATCAAAGGCCAGGGAGATGGCTTCCCGCACCCGGCGGTCATTGAATACCGGACGCTGAATATTAAACGCCAGCCAGCGGGTGTCCTGGGCAGATTCATTTTTGTGTTCGTCTTTGACGATATAGCCTTTGGCGAAATTTTTCCCGATATAGCGGGTCGCCCAGTTTTTGGCGCTGCTCTCGACGCGCAAATCGAATGCCCCGGCTTTGAACGCTTCAAACGCCACGTTATCGTCGAGGTAGTAATCATAGCGAAGGGTGTCGAAGTTCCAGCGTCCGCGGTTGACCGGCAGATTGGCCGCCCAATAGTCTTTGACGCGGGAATAAACGACATATTGCCCCATTCGCCAGTCGGTAATGCGGTAGGGGCCGCCAGCCAGAGGAGGCGTTGAAAGCGGGTCGCTCAGCTTATGATTTTTCCAGAACGATTCCGGCATCACCGGCAGCGAGAACAGGCTGAGCATATTCTCTTTGTTCGGTTCGCTCAGCTCAATGCGCACAGTGAGCGGCGCGATGGCTCTGACCGACGCGCCTTTATATACGATGCGGAACTGGGGGACGCCTTCGGTCATGAATTTATGGAAGGTGAACGCAACGTCGCTGGCCTTCACCGGTGTGCCATCGTGAAAACGTGCCCGCGGGTTCAGCGAGATTTCCGCCCAGGCGAAGTTATCGGCGTAACGTACGTTCTCGGCAATCAGCGGATAGTAGCTGCCGGGCTCGTCATCGGAGGTGACAAAGAGCGTATCGTAAAGCGATTCCGTTCGCGCGGCCGCCACGCCGCGCAGGGCGTAGCGGTTGAAGTTGTCGAAGGTTCCCGTGGCGGAAAGCGTGACCTTACCGCCTTTTGGCGCGGCTGGGTTGACGTAATCGAAGTGCGTAAAATTGACCGCGTATTTCGGCTCGCCAATCACCGCGAAGGCGATATTCTCTTTGATGGTTTGCGCCTGGCTGGACAGGCTCGTGAATGCCAACATCAGCAACATAAAGCGCATAAGCATCTCGCGGCAGCTCCCTCTCTACAGACCGGCTCGGTTAAGCTGAATAATAAGTGACGTCACGGGCAATGTGAAATTAATCGCCTTCGGGCGAAATATCAGGCCGCCATTCGCGGAACTGCGCCAGCGGCATCGGGCGGCTAATCCAGTATCCCTGCAGGAAGTTAACGCCGTGTTCGCGCAGCCAGGCCGCCTGTTCCGGCGTCTCTACCCCTTCGGCGACGGTCGACATATTCAGTCGTCTTGCCAGCGTCAGAACGGCATCCAGCACCGGCGACGTCACGGTCTCGGTACCGATCGCATTAACAAAACCACGGTCGATTTTGAGGTAGTCCATGGTGAAATGCTCAAGGTAAATCAGCGCGCTGTGGCCGGTACCAAAATCATCAATGGCGATTTCAAACCCTTCGTTATGCAGCCATTCGAAAAGGGTGTTGGCTTCCCGATGGTTGAGCATATCGCGCTCGGTAATTTCCAGCACGATCTGGAAGTAATCCGGCGGCAGCAGGGCTTTGAAGGTGCGCATATCGTCCTTGAAGCTTTCCGCATGCAGATGCCCCGGTGCAATGTTAATACCCACCTTTGCGCCCGGAGGTAACAGCGTTTGTAACACGGGAGCATCGTGAATGATAAGGTCAAAGAGATGCAGCGTCAGCGGGACAATCAGCTTCTGTGCTTCGGCAAAATTGATAAACGCGTCCGGCGGAATTTCCCCCATTGTCGGGTGCTTCCAGCGCATCAGGACTTCGAGCCCGGTCATCCTGAGCGATTTGGCATCGACGACGGGCTGATAAACCACATAAAACTGACCGCGCTTGATAGCGCTTAAAATTTCTTTACCCGGGTTGAGCCGAATGCTGAGGATGTAGTAGTTAAGCGATCCGGCACAAATCCCGCATACCAGCCCGAAGAACAGCGCGTAGAGAATTTCATCGCTGGTCCATGCGTCCGCATACAGGTTGATGGTCAGGGGGAGGTCTTTCAGTGTCGCCGTGCGGACCGGGATGTCATGCAAGTCGCGGGTATGAACCAGCGTGCTGGACCGCGTCGACAAGGCGTTATCGCCGATAATGATAGCGATACCCGCGAATTCGTCCTGGCGCTCAGTATAGAGCAGGTAAGGCGTCAGATTAATATTCACAGAAGTGAACACCCCGCCGTCCTTCACTAATGGGTTGCGGTACCAGATCGCAATCGCAGGTTCATCAGGCAGCATGGGGGTACCCGGAAGCAACGCCATATAGATCTGTTTATTGATGTTCAGCTCAGGTATGAGCGTCTCCATCGGTGCATTCATCGGGCCTGTTGCCGAGGAGCAGAATGCCATCTTGTCCCGGACCAGCAGGAAGGCGCGAACGTTAATGCTGAAGGCCGCGCGTGAGGTGAGTTCCTGGTTGACGTCCTGGCACGTGTTCAGCGTGAGAGGCTGGAGGACATTGACCGCTTTTTTTAGGTCTTCGAAATAGCTCCCCATGTAGGCGCTCACATCATTCACCAGGGTGTCGAATTTGACTTCCCGCTTGTGGTAACTCCACGAAAATTGCAGGGAACCCAGGAGCAGGGCGGTGATGAGACCCGTGATAATACTGAGGATCAGTATTTTACGATTACTGGAGAAGTAGCGGGTGAGCATAGACGTCGTGATTCCTGAAAAGCCGCTTGATGTATTCAGTGTAACGGGCAAAAAAAAACACTGCCGAAGCAGTGCTTTTTTTCATCATATCGCCAGCCAAGGGATAACCAACGATACAATAGTTATATTAACTGCGGGTCAGTACGCGGCGCGCTTCGTTATAACGCTTCTTCCAGTACGGTTCGTTCATGCTGGAAATGGTCACACCGCTGCTGGTGGAGGCATGTACGAACTGGTCATTACCAATGTAGATGCCAACATGTCGACCTGTAGACCCCGCGCGGAACAGAACTAAATCACCGGTGCGCAGTTTGGTACGTGAAATCGACTTGCCCATCTCCTGCTGTTCATAGGTTGAACGCGGAAGATCTAACCCAAATTGCTCGCGGAACGTACGCTGTACAAAACCGGAACAATCAATACCTGTTTTCGTGCTGCCGCCAAGACGATAACGCACGCCTTTCCAGTCAGCATACTGGTCCATAATGCGGGACTTCACGTCCAGATTACGTACCATATTTTCAAATTCATCCTGAGAGGCTTGCAGTGAAGAGGAATCTTCCATTCCCACAACACGCGTCTCAGGATGCATATTCTTCGCGGTGTTCGATGTACTACATGCAGATAACAGTACCGCGACTGCTATCGCCGGGATCCCCCGCAAGATATATCTCAGAAACGGTTGAGATTTGACCATTTTGTTTATTTTCCCTTGAAGTCCTTAACGACAAATATCGTTATAAAAATGCCAAACGTGACGAGACTAATTATCTGTTCACATCGAGACAATTCTTTCTGGTCACATTTGTGGCATAGCGCACAAAATTATTCACCATCGAAATAATTATCCCTATGGGGCAAAACGAGTTCGAGATTAACCGATTGCCAGGGGTATTGCGAGTAAAAAAAGCCTTTTTTTTATAAGAAAATGTGATACAGAAAGTAAAAATCCGTAATTGCTTAAAATGCGGTCAGATCCGACGCGTGATCGTGCAATTGCTTCATTTTTATCATGAATGTGATGACAGGAATATGACAGAGGGAAAAGATCGTGGCGGGAAGGCTATCGGGGATCATGTCGATCCCTGATAGCTCACGTTAATTTAGGTTAGTTATTTGTTTAATTGTTGTTGCGCTCTACCGGGAAGATAGCGATCGAACAACGCTATTATCCTGTCGCTCAGCGGGGTCATTAAACACCACGGCAGCGCAATCAGCGCAACGGAGAGCGAACCGACAGCAATATCGGTGAACCAGTGAGCGCCAATCATTACGCGCGGGAAGGCAAAAACCACAAAAATAATCAGGGCTATGGCAAACGCTTTTCGGCCGAAATAGCGAAGCATGACTGCGGAAAAAATGAGCAGCATCATGCCGTGATCGCCGGGGAAACTGTCCTTCGACGCATCTTTTGTTGGAATATGCAGCAGCTCACTGACGCGATAAATATCGGTGAAAAAGAGCGTAGGGCTGGAACGCTTAACCGGAATAATCGCGGTAGCCAGCTGATTAACGACGACAGCAAACAGCAGCATTACCAGACCGATAATCAGAATACGCCGACGTCCCGCTTTATCCTCTTTCAGCCAGAAAGAGAGCATCAGGCAGCCCATGGCCAGCAGCGAGAAGCCGTCGAAGGCGCGGTTGTTGGTGATGGCCACCAGCCACAGGAATGCGTCGCTCTTCACCAGCGCCTGGTTGAAGAAGTGAAAGAGGCCAGAATCCAGGGGGAACCAGAAACCATGATTCGCCGGGATATACCAGGAGAAGAAAAGCGCCAGACCGGCGACATTAAGCAGTAATATCAGGGGAAATCGAGTTGTCATAACGTTCTGCATAGAGTGAAAACTGGGGCAACGTTAGCCGCCCGAACTTAAACGAATCCTCAACAGGCTGGACTGGAGGGCATTCCAGTCGGCGTTAACCGCACTAATTAACTCTATTCGGCTGTCAGGCGGCGCCACGTTCTGCGTTTCAATGAAGAAATCGTCGCCCTGGCGGTTGATCCGCACCAGTCCGTCCGGCGTGCGCATGATCCCTTTCACGCGATCGACGGGCGCAAGGCGGGCCCACTCCAGAATCCCGATAGTATCGAAAACGGTCTCAGCATCGAAAATCCATCCGCAGGCCTGGTATCCCTGGCCGCTGTTCAGGTTACGACGCCAGCGCTGGTGCTCCGGCAGGCTCAGGGCTGCCAGACCCTGCTTAACCGGATGGCTGTGCGCATGATCCGCGCTGGCAGGCAGCTCGGTGAGGTTCAGACGAGGCAGGTCAAGCAGGGTGCTATCAATATTCCCCTGCGTGGTCTGCACCCGCGTGCGATTGCCGCCAAAATGTTGCCACCACGCCTCCAGCGCGGCCTGGCTTTCAGGCGTGGCGCGATCTTCCTTGTTGGCGACGATAACGTCCGCCGAGGCGAGCTGATCGCGGAAGTTCTCGTTGGCCACCGCCCTGTCATCCAGAAGCTGACGCGGATCGAGCAGGCACAGGGTGGCGCGCAGATCGATCCACGGCTCGTAAACCGGGGCGGTCAATAAATCGAGGATCTGCTTCGGATGACCCAGCCCGGTGGGTTCAATCAGCAGGCGGTCAGGTTTGCCCTGACGCAGCAGGGTATTGAGCCCGACCTGCATCGGCAGGCCATTGACGCAGCACATGCATCCGCCGGGGATCTCTTTAATCATCGCACCGCTGGATGACAGCAACGCGCCGTCAATGCCCACCTCGCCAAATTCATTGACCAGCACGGCCCACTTCTCGGCCGGATCTTTATTCGCCAGCAGGTGGAGAATCGAGGTGGTTTTACCGCTGCCGAGAAAACCGGTGATGAGATTGGTTTTGGTCACGTGCGCTCCGGATGAGAATTGTGATGCTATAACACTGTTCTCTATCCTGGCGAAAAACGGGCCCCGTGAGAAGGGGAAGGGCGAACGGAGGCCTCATCCGTTCGCATTAAGCGCAATAATCGTTAAAGATTTAACGTTTCGATAACAGCCTGACGCGCGCCGTGGCGGGTAATGCGCTCATAGGCCTGGCTGACAGCCTCCACAAAAATGCGATTACGCGCAAGATCGTGACCGAAGACCTCACTCAGCCCCAGCAGCGCGTGGACGCGGTTGGCGTCGCTGCTGGCGTTGACGATGGCGCGGATTTTATCGCTGAGGGGATCGCGAACGTCAATCGCGTTTCCGCGTTCGTCGGTACCGCTGACGTAGCGTATCCAGCCGGCCACGCCCAGGGCCAGCAGGGACCACGGTGTATTTCGCTCAAGATGAACGCGGATCCCGTCCAGCATTCTCTGGGGCAGCTTCTGGCTACCGTCCATCGCGATTTGCCAGGTCCGATGCTGGAGGGCCGGGTTGGCAAAGCGTTCGATCAGACTATCGGCGTATGCCGTGAGGTCGACATCCTTGATGCGCAACGTGGGGGCCTGCTCGTCCAGCATCAGCCGACGGGCGGCTTCACGGAACGCCGCGTCCTCCATGCATTCATTTATATGGGCGTAGCCCGCGAGGTACCCCAGATACGCCAGGAAAGAGTGGCTGCCGTTGAGCATGCGTAATTTCATCTGCTCCCAAGGCAGCACATCCTGCACCATCTGGACACCCGCCACTTCCCACTCGGGACGCCCGGCGACAAAATTATCTTCTACGACCCACTGAATGAACGGCTCGCAGCTGATGGCGCACGGATCTTCCACGCCGAGCGCGTCGGTGATTTCCGCCAGCGAGGCCTCCGTTGCGGCGGGCACAATCCTGTCGACCATCGTCCCCGGGAAACTCACGTGGCTATCAATCCATTCAGATAACCCTGCGGAACGTTTTTGCGCCATGCCCAGCACCGCGTTTTTCACCACGTGCCCGTTGTCAGGGATATTGTCGCAGGACAGCACGGTAAACGCAGGTAAGCCGCGCTCGCGGCGGCGGTGGAGGGCTTCGACCAGGATCCCAGGGGCCGAATGTGGCTCGGAGGGGTTTTCAAGGTCGTGGACGATCCGGGGGTTATTCAGATCGAGTTTTCCGGTCGCGGGATCGATGCAATAGCCTTTTTCCGTGATGGTGAGCGAGACAATCGCAACCTGAGGCTCGCAAAATTTCTCAATAATGGCGGGCAGAGAGTCCAGCTTTGCGTTCAGGCATTCATGGACAGCACCGACGATAATGGCCTCATTTCCTTCAGCCCCTTTTTCCAGCACGGTGAACAGATGATCCTGCGCGCGCAGCTGGCTCATCAGCACATCGCCGCTGAAAAGGCTAATCTCACAAATCCCCCAGTCGCCGCCTTTTTCATTCAGCACCCGGTTTGTTAACAATGCCTGGTGCGCACGGTGAAACGCGCCAAAGCCAAAGTGGACGATGCGGGAGCGTAATGACTGGCGATCGTAGCGAGGTTGCTGAACCCGGGCAGGAAGGGCGGTGGAGGCAATTGTCTTCATGAGATACACACCTGATTAACCATTAATTAACAATGCCAGTGTAAAGTTATATGACAGCAAATAAAATTGGTGAGCCGTAAATATCCCCGTTATGTGAGTATGATCAATCAATCTGTGGCGGTGTATTGACCCTTCACGGCAAACATGTATGGTAGTCGTCATTGCAGTAGCACATATTGGTATAACAACTTAAGAGGGTGAGGCAATGGAACAAACCTGGCGTTGGTACGGGCCGAACGATCCGGTTTCTCTTGATGATGTGCGTCAGGCTGGCGCAACGGGTGTCGTCACGGCGCTGCATCATATTCCTAACGGTCAGGTCTGGCCGGTAGAGGAAATACAGACGCGTCAGGCGCTGCTGGCGGAGAAGGGATTAACCTGGTCTGTGGTAGAAAGCATTCCGGTTCATGAAGATATCAAAACCCATTCAGGGGAGTACCAGACCTGGATTGCTAACTACCAGCAGAGCATCCGTAACCTTGCGGCCTGCGGCATTGATACGGTTTGCTACAACTTCATGCCTATCCTGGACTGGACGCGAACCGACCTTGAATATCAGATGCCGGACGGGTCGAAAGCGCTGCGTTTCGACCAGATTGCCTTTGCGGCATTCGAACTGCACATTCTGAAACGCCCTGGCGCCGACGCGGATTACACCGCGGAAGAGCAGCAGCAGGCGCTCGCGTGGTTTAACGCCGCCAGTGACGCAGATATCGAAAAGCTGACCCGTAATATTATTGCGGGCCTGCCGGGGGCTGAAGAAGGGTATACGCTGGATCAGTTCCGCGCCCGCCTGGCGGAATACGGCGATATTGATAAGCAGCAGCTGCGTGAAAACATGGCGTATTTCCTGCGCGCTATCGTGCCGGTTGCGGAAGAGGTAGGGGTTCGCCTGGCCGTACATCCGGACGATCCACCGCGTCCAATCCTCGGCCTGCCGCGTATCGTGTCCACGATTGAAGATATGCAGTGGCTGAAAGAGACGGTCGACAGCATCTATAACGGCTTCACCATGTGTACCGGCTCCTACGGTGTGCGGGCGGATAACGACCTGGTGCGGATGATTGAAACCTTCGGCGATCGTATCCACTTCACGCATCTGCGCGCGACCTGCCGTGAAGAGAACCCAAAAACCTTCCACGAGGCGGCGCACCTGGGCGGTGATGTGAATATGGTGGCGGTGGTAGACGCCATTCTGGCGGAAGAGGCGCGTCGCAAGCAGATTGGTGATGTGCGTCCTATTCCGTTCCGTCCTGACCACGGCCATCAGATGCTGGACGATCTGCGTAAGAAAACTAACCCGGGTTATTCGGCGATTGGCCGTCTTAAAGGGATGGCGGAAGTGCGCGGCGTTGAGCTGGCGCTGAAGATGACGAAGTATCCAGAGCTGCTGTAACCGGAATTGCCGGGTGGCGGCTTCGCCTTACCCGGACTACAAAAACACAAAAACCGGCTTCAGGGCCGGTTTTTTCGTAGGTCGGGTAAGCGTAGCGCCACCCGACAAATGCCGCAATCAGTCAGCGCGGCCCATATAGCGTTTTTCTTCGATATGGATGCGGATCTTCTCGCCTGCAGAGAGGTATTCCGGTACCTGCACAACCAGGCCGGTCGTCAGGGTCGCCGGTTTGTTGCGGGCACTTGCGGATGCGCCTTTGATGCCAGGTGCCGTTTCAACGATTTCCAGATCGACCGTCTGAGGCAGTTCCAGGGCCAACAGCACACCGTCCCAGGTCAGAACCTGCATGTCTGGCATACCGCCTTCCGGGATGAACAGCAGCTCTTCTTCAATCTGATCTTTGGTGAAGATGTACGGGGTGTAATCTTCTTTGTCCATGAAAACATATTCGTTGCCGTCGATGTAGGAGAAATCAACATAGCGACGGGTCAGGGTGACGGTATCGACGATATCGTCACCTTTAAAGCGCTCTTCCACCTTCAGGCCGGTACGCACATCGGCGAAACGCATTTTGTACAGCGTAGCTGCACCACGGGCGCTTGGTGCCTGAATATCGATATCTTTCACAATCAGCAGTTTGCCGTTGTAATTCAGTACCATACCTTTCTTAATTTCGTTCGCTCTTGGCATTGCAGTAATCCTGTTTACGGGAGGTAAAAAATATCGCGCCAAATTACTCGCGCGCGGCCTTTCAGGCAAGAGGAATTCGTGGCTTTTGCTATCAATACGCAAAAGGTGTTACTGTGCGCGCGATGCCCGACTGTACGGGCATCCGCCAGCGAAAGAGAGCATTTATGGATTGCCGTCCCGATTGTGGCGCGTGCTGTACTGCACCGTCCATTTCAAGCCCCATTCCAGGAATGCCCGAGGGCAAGCCTGCCAATACCCGCTGCGTTCAGCTCTCGGAAACCAACCTGTGCATGATCTTTGGCTCACCGCTGCGTCCGAAGGTCTGCTCCGGGCTTCAGCCCACGGCCGAAATGTGTGGCAGCACGCGCGAGCAGGCGATGACGTACCTTCTTGAGCTTGAATCGCTCACCGCACCTTAAACGTCTTTAATCTTCGCCAGACAGCCTATCGTCAGCGTACACATCACCAGCGCAATCCAGAACACCGTGTGATAGCTCCAGATTTCGGCCACGACACCGGCCATTGAGCCGGCAATAATCCAGCCCACGCGGGTGGTGTTAGTATAAAGGGTGGTGGCAGAGCCTGCCTGACCCGGCATCAGATCCTGGAAATAGAGCATGCCTATCCCGGCGAGAATGCCAATATAGATGGCGTTCAGCAGCTGTAACGCCAGCAATAGCCCGGGGGTATGTACCGTCAGCATGCCGAGATAGAACAGCAGACCGGCGACGGCGGCGATGCGCATTAAAAAACGTTTCCCGAAGCGCTTTGCGTAATAGCCTGCGATAAGCATGGTCGGGATCTCAAGCCCGGCCGCGGTGCCCATCATGATCCCCGCCAGCTTCTCCGACAGGTGCAGTTCATTAATAATAAACAGCGGCATATTGATGATATAGAGGCTATTGGTGCCCCACATCAGCGTGCAGATCGCGAACAGGAGCAGGGCATCGCGGCGGTTACGGCGCGGCGCTTCCAGCACGCCCGTTGCCACTTTGGGCTCTTTGCGCATGGACGGCAGGAAGAACCACACCAGCGCGCCACACGCCACAAACGCGACCGCCGCGCTCAGGTACATCACCGTAAAGCCAAAACCCATCGCCAGCGCGTAAGCCAGCGGCGGGCCAATCACCCACGCCAGCGACACCTGTGCACGCAGGACAGAACTGAACATCACCGCTTCACGTCCGGTATGGTCGGCGTGTTCGCGGGCAAGCGCGAACAGCTGTGGGTTCGCCGTCGAACCAAAGCTGCTCAGGAATACCCCGACGAAAAGCAGAATGAAGTAGTTGCGGTTCCAGGCAAACAGAACACAGGCCATGACCCCCAGCAGGCAGCAGAAAACGATCAGGCTTTTACGATCGCCTTTTCTGTCGGATCGCCCCGCCAGGAACTGACTGACCAGGATGCCGATGATGGCGCTTCCGGTAAAAAAGAAGCCAACCAGCGCCGGACGAACATGAACCTCATTGGTCAAAAATAAGCTCAGCGTCGGCGTCTGTAACGCACCGGCAATGCCCGTGAAGAAGGCAACAATCAGGAAGGCCGCTGAGGTCAAATCAAAGGGCTTCGGCGAGGCAGCCGCAGGGATGTTATGCATGTTTTATAATTAGCGAGTAGCAGAGAGGGGCGGAGTGTACGCCGTCATCTAAAAAATAAACAGTGGGTGCGGTCAATGATGCCACGAAAAATCAAAATGGCATTTCAACTTGCATCTCACGCTGCTGACCTTAGCTGAAACTGACTTGCTGAACTTCAGCAAAATTCAGCTCAATGAAGAAGAAATGTGCTGTATCTCTAAATTCTGATATCAGAAAGACGAGTTTACTTGCAAGGTACAGCAGAAAGCGCAAGACTTTTTGAAACGTTTCAGCGCTATCTTGTTTTAACAAACGGAGCAGGCTAGCGCATTTTTTCTCATTAAAGCTGAAACGATTCAAGTTCAGCAGGAGTGGAGAACCATGTTCCAGTTATCTGTTCAGGATATCCACCCGGGCGCTCAGGCCGGGGATAAAGAAGAGGCTATTCGCCAGGTTGCCGCTGCGCTTGTGCAGGCGGGTAACGTCGCGGACGGCTATGTCAACGGCATGCTGGCCCGCGAGCAGCAGACTTCAACCTTCCTCGGCAATGGCATTGCCATTCCGCACGGTACCACCGACACCCGCGATCAGGTGCTGAAAACCGGCGTTAAGGTGTATCAGTTCCCGCAGGGCGTGCTCTGGGGCGACGGTCAGGTGGCCTATGTGGCCATCGGTATCGCGGCCAGCAGCGATGAACATTTAGGTCTGCTGCGTCAGCTGACGCATGTCCTGAGCGATGACGCGGTGGCTGAACAGCTTAAATCCGCCACCACCGCGGAAGAGCTGCGCGCCTTGCTGATGGGCGAAAAACAGAGTGAAGCGCTGAAACTGGATAATGAAACGCTGACGCTGGATGTGGTTGCTTCCGATCTGGTGACGCTGCAGGCGCTGAACGCGGGTCGTCTGAAAGAGGCCGGCGCGGCGGATGCCACCTTTGTGACGCGCGTGATTAACGATAAGCCGTTGAATCTGGGTCAGGGCATCTGGCTGAACGACAGTGCTGAAGGCAACCTGCGCAGTGCGATTGCCGTGAGCCGTGCTGCCACGGCGTTTGAGGTAGAAGGCGAGCGCGCAGCCATGCTGGTGACCGTCGCGATGGCTGATGAACAGCCGGTTTCCGTGCTGAAGCGTCTTGGCGATCTGCTGCTGAACAACAAAGCTGAAAAACTGCTGAACGCTGATGCGTCCACCGTGCTGGCACTGCTGACCAGTGATGATGCGCTGACGGATGACGTGCTAACCGCGGAGTTCGTGGTGCGTAACGAGCACGGCCTGCATGCCCGTCCGGGTACCATGCTGGTGAATACCATTAAACAATTCGAGAGTGAGATTACCGTGGCGAATCTTGACGGCACGGGCAAACCGGCCAACGGCCGTAGTCTGATGAAAGTGGTCGCGCTGGGCGTGAAGAAAGGCCACCGTCTGCGTTTCACCGCGCAGGGTGCCGATGCTGAACAGGCGCTGAAAGCGATTGGCGATGCCATCGCGGCGGGTCTGGGGGAGGGCGCATAATGAGCAGACGTGTTGCGACTATTACGCTGAACCCGGCTTATGACCTGGTGGGGTTTTGCCCGGAAATTGAGCGCGGCGAAGTTAACCTCGTGCGTACCACCGGCCTGCATGCTGCGGGCAAAGGGATTAACGTCGCGAAAGTGCTCAAGGATCTCGGTATCGATGTCACCGTGGGCGGATTCCTCGGTAAAGACAACCAGGATGGTTTCCAGCAGCTGTTCAGCGAGCTGGGCATTGCCAACCGTTTCCAGGTTGTTCAGGGCCGTACCCGTATCAACGTTAAGCTGACGGAGAAAGACGGTGAAGTGACCGATCTGAACTTCTCGGGCTTCGAAGTGACGCCGTCAGACTGGGAACGCTTTGTCAACGACTCGCTGACCTGGCTGGGCCAGTTCGACATGGTGTGCGTCAGCGGCAGCCTGCCGTCCGGCGTCAGCCCAGAAGCGTTTACCGACTGGATGACGCGCCTGCGCAGCCAGTGCCCATGCATTATTTTTGACAGCAGCCGTGACGCGCTGGTCGCGGGTCTCAAAGCCTCTCCGTGGCTGGTGAAGCCGAATCGCCGCGAGCTGGAGATCTGGGCGGGCCGTAAGCTGCCAGAATTAAAAGATGTGATTGACGCTGCCCATGCGCTGCGCGAGCAGGGTATCGCTCACGTGGTGATCTCGCTTGGTGCAGAAGGCGCGTTGTGGGTTAACGCGTCTGGCGAATGGATCGCCAAACCGCCGTCAATGGAGGTTGTGAGTACCGTTGGCGCAGGGGATTCCATGGTTGGCGGACTGATTTATGGTCTGCTGATGCGGGAATCCAGTGAACATACTTTACGTCTTGCCACTGCCGTTGCTGCCCTGGCCGTCAGCCAGAGCAATGTCGGTATTACCGATCGTACCCAGTTAGCCGCGATGATGGCGCGCGTTGACTTAAAACCTTTTAACTAACAGCAGGAGAGGAATAATGAAAACGCTGCTGATCATTGACTCCGGTCTCGGACAGGCACGCGCCTATATGGCGAAGACCTTGCTGGGAGCGGCGGCGAACAAAGCACATCTCGAGATGACTGATAACCCGGGCGATGCCGAACTGGCCATTGTCCTGGGCGACAACATCCCGGCTGACAGTGCGCTGAACGGCAAAAAAGTGTGGCTGGGCGATATTAATCGCGCGGTGGCACATCCGGAACTGTTCCTGAGCGAAGCAAAAGGTCACGCGTCTGTCTACAGCCCGCCTGTCGCGACGGCACCGGCTGCGGCCACGGGCCCGAAACGCATTGTGGCGGTGACGGCCTGTCCGACGGGGGTGGCTCACACCTTTATGGCGGCTGAAGCCATTGAAACCGAAGCAAAAAAACGCGGCTGGTGGGTAAAAGTTGAAACGCGCGGCTCCGTCGGTGCCGGCAATGCGATCACCCCTGAAGAAGTGGCGGAGGCCGATCTGGTGATTGTGGCGGCGGATATCGAAGTGGACCTCGCGAAATTTGCCGGTAAGCCAATGTACCGTACCTCCACCGGTCTGGCGCTGAAAAAGACCGCGCAGGAGTTTGATAAAGCGCTGGTGGAAGCGAAGCCGTATCAGGCAACCGGCGCGCGCCAGACCGCGACGGAAGGGAAGAAAGAGTCCGCAGGCGCCTATCGCCACCTGCTGACCGGCGTGTCTTACATGCTGCCGATGGTGGTCGCGGGCGGTCTGTGTATCGCGCTCTCGTTCGCGTTTGGTATCACCGCGTTTAAAGAAGAAGGAACGCTGGCGGCAGCGCTGATGCAGATCGGCGGGGGCTCAGCCTTCGCCCTGATGGTGCCGGTACTGGCGGGCTTTATTGCCTTCTCCATTGCTGACCGCCCGGGTCTGACCCCGGGTCTTATCGGCGGTATGCTGGCCGTGAGCACCGGTTCTGGCTTTATCGGCGGTATCATCGCGGGCTTCCTCGCCGGTTACGTCGCGAAGCTGATTAGCTCTAAGCTGAAGCTGCCGCAGAGTATGGAAGCGCTGAAGCCGATCCTGATCATCCCGCTGATTTCCAGCCTGGTGGTCGGGCTGGCGATGATTTACCTGATTGGTAAGCCGGTAGCGGGCATCCTGGCGGGTCTGACCCACTGGCTGCAGACCATGGGCACCGCGAACGCGGTTCTGCTGGGCGCGATCCTCGGCGGCATGATGTGTACCGACATGGGTGGTCCGGTGAACAAAGCGGCGTACGCCTTTGGTGTTGGCCTGCTGAGTACCCAGACCTACGCGCCAATGGCAGCCATCATGGCGGCAGGCATGGTGCCTCCGCTGGCGCTCGGCCTGGCGACGATTATTGCCCGTCGTAAGTTCGATAAAGCGCAGCAGGAAGGCGGCAAAGCCGCGCTGGTGCTGGGTCTGTGCTTCATCACCGAAGGCGCGATTCCGTTCGCGGCGCGTGACCCAATGCGTGTGCTGCCGTGCTGTATCGCAGGTGGTGCCGTGACGGGGGCGATCTCCATGGCGATTGGCGCAAAACTGATGGCACCACACGGCGGTCTGTTCGTGCTGCTGATCCCTGGCGCCATCACCCCGGTACTGGGCTACCTGCTGGCGATTGTTGCCGGTACGCTGGTGGCGGGCCTCTCTTACGCGGTGCTGAAACGTCCGGAAGCGGAAGTTGTGGCGAAAGCAGCGTAAGCGGTAAGCAATAAAAAAGCCGGGTGCTAATGCAACCCGGCTTTTTTTATGCCGCCTGTTCAGCGGTTTGCTGTGCCTTCAGCCAGGCAATCTCTTCTGCCCAGATGTCCGGATTGATGGTTTCCAGCACCATCGGAATACCGTCGAAGCGAGCGTCCTGCATGATAAAGCGAAACGCATCGTGGCCAATGTTGCCTTCGCCCAGGCTGTGATGGCGGTCAACGCGGCTACCAAAGGCGCTTTTCGCATCGTTTAAGTGCATTCCGCGCAGGTACTTAAAGCCCACAATGCGCTCGAACTCATCAAACGTGTTTTTTGTTGCCTCGGTGGTGCGCAGGTCATAACCGGCGGCAAACGCGTGGCAGGTATCAATGCATACGCCGACGCGGGATTTGTCCTCCACGCCGTCGATAATCGCAGCCAGATGTTCGAACTTAAAGCCGAGGTTGCTGCCCTGACCAGCGGTGTTCTCAATCACCGCCGTCACGCCTTTGGTTTTATCCAGAGTGATGTTAATGGACTCTGCAATGCGCGCCAGGCAGGCATCTTCGTCGATCTGCATCAGATGGCTGCCCGGATGGAAGTTCAGCAGCGTCAGCCCCAGCTGTTCGCAGCGCTGCACTTCATCCAGAAACGCCTCGCGGGATTTTTCCAGCGCTTCTTCAACCGGGTGACCGAGGTTGATCAGGTAGCTGTCGTGGGGGAGGATCTGGCCGGGCCCGTAGCGGTATTTCTCACAGGCGGCTTTGAAATCATCAATCACCTCAGCGGTGAGCGGTGCGGCGCGCCACTGGCGCTGATTTTTGGTGAACAGGGCGAAAGCGGTCGCCTCAATTTCGGCGGCACGAATGGCGGCATTGGCAAGGCCACCTGCAGCGCTAACGTGCGCTCCAACATATTTCATAAAGGGACTCCTGTTAACCCGAAATGCCTATGATAGCGGGTTAACAGGAGAAGGATGTAGTGGTTTATGCCATCAGGCTATGGACCGCGAGGTTAATTGCGCCACCGCCGACAATCAGCCAGATGAAGAGCACCAGCGCCATCAGCAGCGGTTTCGCACCGGCTTTTTTCAGCGCGCTGACGTGCGTGGTCACCCCCAGCGCCGCCATGGCCATCGCCAGCAGTACGGTATCCAGCGTCACCAGCATATCCACCACCGCTTTCGGCAGCAGGTGGAAGGAGTTAAAGATAGCGACCACGATGAACAGGATCGCAAACCACGGAATGGTGATTTTGCTCTTCTCGCTGCCGCCAGCCGGTGCCAGCTGTTTAACCCGTGCGGCCAGGAAAATCAGAAACGGCGCCAGCATCATCACGCGCAGCATTTTGGCAATCACCGCCGCGTTTTCGGCGTCCGGGTTAATGGCATGTCCTGCTGCGACCACCTGGGCCACTTCGTGCATGGTCGAGCCGATATAGATGCCGTAGGTTTCCGGGCTAAACCAGTGGGCGACCAGCGGATACATGGCCGGGTAGAGGAAAATCGCCAGCGTACCGAAGATCACCACCGTCGCGACGGCAACCGTTACCTTGCTGGCTTCGGCTTTCACGACCGGCTCCGTTGCCAGCACCGCCGCTGCGCCACAGATACTGCTCCCGGCACCGATCAGCCAGCTGGTTTGCCTGTCCAGGCCAAACACTTTCTGACCGATAAAGCAGGCCAGTAAAAAGGTGCTGGTTAGGGTCAGAACGTCGATGGCGATCCCGCTCGCACCCACATCCGCAATCTGCGAAAAGGTGAGACGAAAGCCATAAAGAATGATCCCAAGACGCAGCAGATGCTGCTTGGCAAAGATCACGCCGCCGTCGCAGGATTTCCAGATATGTGGATAAACGGTGTTACCCACGACCATGCCGAGCAAAATGGCGAGCGTCAGCGCGCTGAAACCTGCGCCTGCGATGGCCGGGATGCTGCCGCCCCATAGCGCGACGGCGGTCACTGCGGCGCTGAGCGCAAGACCCGGCACGAAGTGCCACACTGTACGATGATGTTGTAAGGTGATTTCTGACATAACCTTCTCCTTTGTCTGGCTAAAGGTTACGGCGGTCTGGCTTAAAAATAAAATTGATTATATACTTATAATTAATCTATATAAGTGGTAAGCAACCATGCACATTACTTTGCGTCAGCTGGAAGTGTTTGCTGAGGTGCTGAAAAGCGGCTCGACGACCCAGGCGTCACAAATGCTGGCGCTCTCGCAGTCTGCGGTCAGCGCGGCGTTGACCGATCTTGAAGGACAGCTGGGCGTTCAGCTTTTCGACAGGGTAGGGAAGCGTCTGGTGGTCAACGAACACGGTCGTCTTCTTTATCCACGCGCGCTGGCGCTGCTGGAGCAGGCTATCGAAATCGAACAGCTGTTCCGCGAAGATAACGGCGCGATCCGCGTCTACGCCAGCAGCACCATCGGGAACTACATTCTCCCGGAGGTGATCGCCCGCTACCGCCGGGATTTTCCCACCCTGCCGCTGGAGATGAGCGTGGGCAATAGCCAGGACGTCATCAACGCGGTGATCGACTTCCGCGTGGATATCGGCCTCATCGAAGGACCCTGCCACAACGTCGATATCATTGCCGAGCCCTGGCTGGAAGACGAGCTGGTGGTGTTTGCATCCCCGGCCTCGTCGTTATTGCAGGGCGAGGTGACGCTGGAGCGGCTGGCGCAGGCGCAGTGGATCCTGCGCGAGCAGGGCTCCGGCACGCGTGAAATTGTCGATTATCTGCTGCTGTCCCATCTGCCGCATTTCCAGCTGGGGATGGAATTGGGGAACTCAGAGGCGATTAAGCACGCGGTGCGCCACGGGTTGGGTATCAGCTGTCTTTCCCGGCGCGTTATTGCCGAACAGCTGGAAACCGGATCGCTGGTGGAGATTCCCGTTCCGCTTCCGAAACTGGTGCGCACGCTGTGGTGCATTCATCATCGCCAGAAACACCTTTCCAGCTCCCTGCAGCGTTTTCTGCGCTATTGCGAAATCTGACAGCGTCCCTCACCCCAAAGGGAAGAGGGAAAAATTATGCTTTACTTATAATCCTGGCCGCGTCATGAAGCTCTCTTATAACTGAGTATTTCTGCCGGAAGGAACGCGGATCGTCTGCTACAATCGCGCCTCATTTATTAAATGGACAGCATTTTCATATGGTTTCAGAAATTAAAACCACAGAAGCGCCCACGCTACGTCGTGAACTCAAGGCGCGTCACCTGACGATGATCGCCATTGGCGGCTCCATCGGTACAGGTCTTTTCGTTGCCTCTGGCGCAACGATTTCGGCAGCCGGCCCGGGTGGGGCACTTTTCTCTTATATCCTGATTGGCCTGATGGTGTACTTCCTGATGACCAGTCTCGGCGAACTGGCCGCGTACATGCCGGTATCCGGTTCGTTCTCGACCTACGGTCAAAAATATGTTGAAGAAGGCTTCGGCTTCGCGCTGGGCTGGAACTACTGGTACAACTGGGCGGTCACCATCGCCGTTGACCTTGTCGCCGCACAGCTGGTGATGAACTGGTGGTTCCCGGATACGCCGGGCTGGATCTGGAGCGCCCTGTTCCTGGCCGTCATCTTCCTGCTGAACTACATCTCCGTGCGCGGTTTCGGCGAAGCGGAATACTGGTTCTCTTTGATCAAAGTGGCAACCGTCATCATCTTTATCGTCGTCGGTGTGGCGATGATCGTTGGTATTTTCAAGGGCGCTGAACCTGCGGGCTGGAGTAACTGGACAATAGGCGATGCGCCGTTTGCCGGTGGACTGTCGGCAATGATTGGCGTGGCAATGATTGTCGGCTTCTCCTTCCAGGGAACCGAGCTGATTGGCATTGCTGCCGGTGAGTCAGAAAACCCGGAGAAGAATATTCCGCGCGCGGTTCGTCAGGTCTTCTGGCGTATCCTGCTGTTCTATGTGTTCGCGATCCTGATTATCAGCCTGATCATTCCGTACACCGATCCAAGCCTGCTGCGTAATGACGTCAAAGACATTAGCGTCAGCCCGTTCACGCTGGTCTTCCAGCATGCCGGCCTGCTTTCAGCCGCAGCAGTGATGAACGCCGTTATCCTGACCGCCGTACTTTCTGCCGGTAATTCCGGAATGTACGCGTCCACACGTATGCTCTACACGCTGGCATGCGACGGTAAAGCACCGCGTATTTTCGCGAAGCTGTCCCGTGGCGGCGTACCGCGCAACGCGCTTTACGCCACAACGGTGATTGCCGGTCTGTGCTTCCTGACTTCTATGTTTGGCAACCAGACGGTGTACCTGTGGCTGCTTAACACCTCCGGGATGACGGGCTTTATTGCCTGGCTGGGGATTGCCATTAGCCACTATCGTTTCCGCCGTGGCTACGTCAAACAGGGTTATGACGTTAGCCAGCTGCCGTATCGCTCAGGGTTCTTCCCGCTGGGTCCCATTTTCGCCTTCATTCTGTGCCTGATTATTACGCTGGGACAGAACTATGAAGCGTTCCTGGCGGACACCATTGACTGGGGCGCCGTCACGGCAACCTACATTGGTATTCCGCTGTTCCTCGTCATCTGGTTTGGTTACAAGCTGACGAAAGGAACACACTTCGTTCGCTACAGTGAAATGGAATTCCCGGAACGATTTAAACAATAATCGCACTTCCTCTCTCTTTAGCCCGCTCGTTTGAGCGGGCTTTTTTATTTCCGCCCCCTGAAACAAAGATATATTTCTTAACAATTTAATTGATAATAATTATCGTTTGCTTTATCGTTATCAAAAATAAGCGTGTCACCGACCCACCGGAGATGTGGGCGGCAAGGAAGACGCTGTGAGCAATGATGATTTGATTGAGTTGTATTTACCTCATGGAGATATGGAATGTTTAGGTTGAATCCCTTCGTCAGGGGAGGACTTTGTGCGTCCGCAATGTCCCTGGCCCTGCCTGTTATCGCAGCGGAATCCGGCGACACAATGGTTGTCACGGCTTCCGCGACCGAGCAAAACCTGAAAGACGCACCGGCAAGCATCAGCGTGATTACCCAGGAAGATTTGCAGCGCAAACCCGTTCAAAATCTGAAAGATGTGTTACGGGATGTGCCGGGCGTGCAGCTCACGAGCGAAGGGGACAACCGTAAAGGGGTAAGTATTCGCGGGCTGGACAGCAGCTACACGCTGATCCTGATCGACGGCAAGCGCGTCAATTCCCGTAACGCAGTGTTCCGCCATAATGATTTCGACCTCAACTGGGTGCCGGTTGACGCCATCGAACGAATCGAAGTCGTGCGTGGGCCGATGTCCTCGCTTTATGGCTCCGATGCGCTGGGCGGCGTGGTGAACATTATCACCAAAAAAATCGGCCAGAAATGGACGGGCACCCTGAGCGCTGATTCCACAATTCAGGAACATCGCGATCGTGGTGATACGTACGACGGCCAGTTCTATACCAGCGGTCCGCTGGTGGACGGCCTGCTGGGGCTGAAAGCCTACGGTAGCCTCGCAAAGCGTGAGAAAGACGGTCAGCAGAAATCTTCTACCACGGCGAGCGGTGAAACACCGCGCATTGAAGGCTTCACCAGCCGCGATGCGAATGTGGAGTTCGCCTGGACGCCGTCTGAAAATCACGACTTTACGGCGGGCTACGGTTTCGACCGTCAGGATCGTGACTCGGATTCCCTCGACAAAAACCGCCTTGAGCGTCAGAACTACTCTCTCAGCCACAACGGCCGCTGGGGCATCGGCAACAGCGAGCTGAAGGTTTACGGCGAGAAGGTGGATAACAAAAACCCGGGCAACAGCAATCCGATCACCTCCGAGAGCAACGCGGTAGACGGGAAATACGTGCTGCCGCTGGGCGACATCAACCAGCTGATGACCTTCGGCGGCGAATGGCGTCACGATAAGCTGAAGGATCCGGTCAACCTGACGGGCGGCTCCAGCAGCAGTACGTCGACAAGCCAGTATGCCCTGTTCCTGGAGGACGAGTGGCGTATTTTTGAACCTCTGGCGCTGACCACCGGCATCCGTATGGACGACCATGATACCTACGGCGACCACTGGAGCCCGCGCGCCTATCTGGTCTACAACGCGACCGATACCGTCACGGTGAAAGGGGGCTGGGCGACCGCGTTTAAAGCGCCGTCACTGCTGCAGCTGAGCCCGGACTGGGTCACCGGCTCGTGCCGCGGTGCCTGTGAGATTGTCGGTAACCCGGATCTGAAGCCGGAAACCAGCGAGAGCTTCGAATTCGGCCTGTACTACAGCGGGGAAGAGGGCTGGTTAGAGGGCGTGCAGGCCAGCGTGACCACCTTCCAGAATAACGTCGATGACCGCATCAGCATCAGCCGTACGGCCAATGCGAAGCAGGCGCAGAGCTACCCTAACTACGTTGGCCTGAATGCAGACGGTGAACCGATTTTCCGCTACTACAACGTCAACAAGGCGCGCATCCGCGGGGTGGAGACCGAGCTGAAATTCCCGCTGGCGGACGACTGGAAAGTGACGCTGAACTACACCTACAACGACGGTCGTGATATCAGCAACGGCGGCAACAAACCGCTGTCCGATCTGCCGTTCCACACCGCCAACGGGACCGTTGACTGGAAGGCGACGCAGGACTGGTCGTTCTATGTTCAGGGCAACTACACCGGTGAGAAACGCGCGCTGACCAGCAGCGACCCAACGCCGGGTGGCTATGTTATCTGGAATACCGGCGCCGCGTGGCAGGCAACCAAAAGCGTGAAGCTGCGCGCGGGCGTGCAGAACCTGCTGGACAAAGATCTGAGCCGCGACGATTACAGCTACACGGAAGATGGCCGTCGCTACTTTGTCGGCGTGGATTATAAGTTCTGATTCAGCCATGTGCCGGGTGGCGGCTGCGCCTTACCCGGCCTACATAAGGGCACAGGCCCGTAGGCCCGGTAAGCGAAGCGCCACCGGGCAAAACAGGCGGTGCTTATGCAAACAAATGCTCCGCATGGAAGCGGAGATGATCCTCAATAAATGACGCGATGAAGTAATAGCTGTGATCGTATCCCGGCTGAATGCGCAGCGTCAGCGGCCAGTCTTTCTGGCGTGCCGCTTCTGCCAGCACCGCAGGCTGCAGCTGACCGGCGAGGAACTGGTCCGCATCACCCTGATCGATAAGGGTAGGAATGGCTTCTTCAGCTTTGCTGGCCAGCATCAGCGCGCAGCTGTCCCATGCCTGCCATTTTTCCGCATCCTCACCCAGATAGTGTGTGAAGGCTTTCTGCCCCCACGGCACCTGTGTTGGGTTCACAATTGGTGCAAATGCCGACACGCTGACGTATTTCCCCGGATTTTTCAGCGCCATGATGAGCGCCCCGTGTCCGCCCATCGAGTGGCCGCTGATCGCGCAGCGCTCGCCAACCGCAAACTGCGACTGCACCAGCGCAGGAAGTTCATCCCGAAGGTAATCATACATGCGGTAGTGGCGCGCCCAGGGCTGCTCGGTCGCATTGAGATAAAATCCGGCGCCTTTGCCCAGGTCGTATCCGGCATCGTCGGCCACATCGTCGCCACGCGGGCTGGTGTCTGGCATCACCAGCGCAATGCCCAGCTCGGCGGCAATACGCTGCGCGCCCGCTTTGGTGGTGAAGTTTTCGTCGTTACAGGTCAGGCCGGAAAGCCAGAACAAAACCGGCGGGTTTTCCGTCGGCGGCAGGAAAATGCTGAACGTCATTGCACAGTTCAGAGAGGTGGAGTCGTGCCGCCAGCGCTGCTGTCGACCTTCAAAACAACGGTGCTCTTCGAGCAGTTCCATGCAGGGCTCCTTAATGAGAATGCGTATTCATAAAACCCATAATACAGCCTTTTCATTGACCTGTGAGTAACTTTCACTTTCGCCAGGCGGCGAGATGCTGCATCATAAATTTACTTTTCTTTAACAATTGGAGCGGTCATGGCGCTGCGTATTGCGCTCAGTGGGTTTGTCGTTCTGGTGGTGGCGATGGGGATAGGGCGCTTTGCCTTTACGCCTCAGGTACCGCTGATGATTGCTGCCGGACAGCTTACGCTGACCAGCGCGGGTCTGGTGGCGGCGATGAATTATCTGGGCTATCTGGTGGGAGCGTGGGATGCGATGCGTGCGCACCGCTTCGTTGAAACGCGCCTCTGGCTGGGCATCACCGGCGCGGTGGCGCTGACGCTGCTCTCCGCGGCGGCGGAGAACGCCGTCGTGCACGGCCTGCTGCGCTTTGTGATTGGCTGCATGAGCGGCTGGTCAATGGTGCTGATTGCTGCCTGGACCAACGAGCGGCTGGGACAGCTGGGGAAACCGGGGCTCAGTGCGGCTGTCTTTGCCGGACCGGGGGCGGGCATTGCCCTGAGCGGGCTGCTCGCCGTCTATATTCAGGCGAAGTCCCTGTCGGCCGGGGCGGCATGGCAAATCTACGGCGTGCTGGCGCTGGTGCTGATTGCGCTGGTGGCGCGCTACCTGCCGCGATCCGGGCAGCTCCATCGACCCGGCACCGCGCCGGAGCCGCTGGTGCTGACGGCGGATTTAAGGCGTCTGGTCTGGAGCTACAGCCTGGCCGGGTTTGGCTATATCCTCCCGGCGACCTTCCTGTCGCAAATGGCGGCCGTGCGTTTTCCCGGCAGCCTGTTTGCCCAGTTTGTCTGGCCGATTTTTGGTCTCGCTGCCGTGGTGGGCATCGCGCTCAGTATTCTGTTACGCCATACCTCAACGGCTAACCGCAGGCTGGCGATCGTACTGTGGTTACAGGGCGCAGGCGTGCTGGCGGCCTGGCTGCTGCCGGGGATTGGCGGGCTGCTGACGGGCGGGCTGCTGACGGGCGGGCTGCTGGTGGGGGGCGGCTTTTTGTGTGCCGTGCAGCTCTCTCTTTTATACGGCCGCGAGCTGGCGCCAAACCACACGCGTTATATGGCGGGCCTGCTCACCACCGGGTATGCGATTAGGCAGTTGATTGGTCCGGTCACCTCGGCGTTATCAACCTGGCTTACCCACCGGCTGGAGCCCGCGCTGGGGCTGGCGGGCATTGCGCTGTTTGTTGGAGGAGCGCTTGTCTGGAATCGTCACGCTGAAAGGCAACAGCAATCGCAATAATTATCGTCGTGAATACTGGATTATGTGCGCCGCCTCACGCACAATGAACGCATACTTTTGCCACAACGAGGGCAAAAGACGCCACACCTGCAGGAGAACAAAATGTCATCACTCAGTAAAGAAGCTGCCCTGGTCCACGAAGCCCTGGTTGCGCGCGGTCTTGAAACGCCACTGCGTCCGCCCGTACAGGATTTGGACAATGAAACCCGCAAGCGTCTGATTGCCGGTCACATGACCGACATCATGGAGCTGCTGAATCTCGATCTGAGTGACGACAGTCTGATGGAGACGCCGCACCGCATCGCGAAAATGTACGTCGACGAAATTTTCTCCGGCCTGGATTACGCCAACTTCCCGAAAATCACCGTCATTGAAAACAAGATGAAAGTGGATGAGATGGTAACGGTCCGCGATATCACGCTGACCAGCACCTGCGAACACCATTTCGTGACCATCGACGGTAAAGCGACCGTGGCGTATATCCCCAAAGATACGGTGATTGGTCTGTCGAAGATCAACCGCATCGTGCAGTTCTTCGCTCAGCGTCCGCAGGTGCAGGAGCGCCTGACCCAGCAGATCCTGACCGCGCTGCAAACGCTGCTGGGCACTAATAACGTGGCCGTCTCTATCGACGCGGTTCACTACTGCGTGAAAGCGCGCGGCGTGCGCGATGCCACCAGTGCGACCACCACAACCTCGCTGGGCGGTCTGTTTAAATCGAGCCAGAATACCCGCCAGGAGTTCCTGCGCGCCGTACGTCACCACAACTAAGTTTGACAGGGCAGGGACCATGGAGCGAAACGTCACGCTCGATTTTGTTCGCGGCGTCGCCATTCTCGGTATCCTGCTGCTTAATATCACCGCCTTCGGTTTGCCGAAGGCGGCGTATCTCAATCCCGCGTGGTATGGCGACATTACCCGCAGTGATGCCTGGACCTGGGCAATACTCGATCTCTTTGCGCAGGTCAAATTCCTTACGCTCTTCGCCCTGCTGTTTGGCGCAGGCCTGCAGCTTCTCCTCAAACGTGGTACGCGCTGGATCCAGTCGCGCCTGACGCTGCTGGTTATCCTCGGTTTTATCCATGGCCTGTTCTTCTGGGACGGCGATATTCTTCTCGCGTATGGGTTAGTCGGGCTCATCTGCTGGCGCCTCATTCGCGATGCGCACAGCGTTAAAAGCCTGTTCAACACCGGCGTGATGCTCTATGTCATGGGGCTGGGGGTACTGCTGCTGCTGGGGATGATCTCCGGGGAGACGACGAATCGTGCCTGGATCCCGGATGCCGCTAACCTGCAGTACGAACAGTTCTGGAAGCTGAAGGGCGGTACGGAAGCGATAAGCAACCGCGCGGATATGCTGGGGGATAACCTCCTCGCGCTGGGCGCGCAATACGGCTGGCAGCTGGCGGGCATGATGCTGATGGGCGCGTCACTGATGCGCACCGGCTGGCTGAAAGGGGAATTCAGCCTGCGTCACTATCGTCGCACAGGCGCCGGTCTGGTGCTGCTCGGCGTGCTGATTAACCTCCCGGCGGTGATAGCGCAGTGGCATATCCACTGGGATTACCGCTGGTGCGCGTTCCTGCTCCAGGTGCCGCGTGAACTGAGCGCACCGTTCCAGACCATCGGCTACGCGGCGCTGATCTACGGCTTCTGGCCCTCGCTTTCTCGTCTGTGGATGGTCAGCGCTATCGCCTGCGTGGGACGCATGGCGTTAAGCAATTACCTCCTGCAAACGCTAATCTGCACCACGCTTTTCTATCGCTTTGGCCTGTTTATGAAATTCGACCGCCTTACTCTGCTGGCGTTTGTTATTCCGGTCTGGGCAGTAAACCTGGCGTTTTCTGTGCTCTGGCTACGCTATTTCCGCCAGGGACCGCTGGAGTGGGTATGGCGTCAGTTAAACGCACGTGCTTCAGGGATATCATTGAAAAATACATCCAGATAACGATCTGGATCACAATCATTAACAAAACGGATGTAAGCGTTTTCATGACTGTGAGCTTCTTCACGTAGTCCCCTTTCTCTCGCTGCCAAAATAGCCACCTTGCTAAACACAGGGGGTGTCTGTGAGTTGCTGCAATCCTTTGAAGGATGGTGAATATGATCACCATTCGTGACGTCGCCCGTCAGGCGGGCGTTTCTGTGGCTACCGTCTCACGCGTGCTGAACAATAGCGCGCTGGTCAGCCCTGAAACCCGAGAAACCGTAATGAAAGCCGTGACCCAGCTCGGGTACCGGCCAAATGCCAATGCCCAGGCGCTTGCGACGCAGGTCAGCGACACCATCGGCGTGGTGGTGATGGATGTCTCGGATGCCTTTTTCGGCGCACTGGTGAAAGCGGTCGATATGGTCGCCCAGCAGCATGAGAAATATGTCCTGATCGGCAATAGCTATCATGAGGCGGAAAAAGAACGCCATGCCATTGAAGTGCTGATCCGCCAGCGCTGTAACGCCTTGATTGTTCACTCAAAAGCCTTAAGCGATGAAGAGCTAACCGGATTGATGGAGCAGATCCCGGGCATGGTGCTGATCAACCGCATCGTCCCCGGCTATGCCCACCGCTGCGTCGGGCTGGATAACGTCAGCGGCGCCATGATGGCCACGAAAATGCTCATCAACAACGGGCATCAGCGGATCGGTTATCTGGCCTCCAGCCACGCGATTGAAGATGACGAACTGCGGCGCGAGGGGTGGCAAAACGCCCTGAAAGAGCACGGCATTACGCCATCCGAGAGCTGGGTGGGAACCGGCACGCCGGACATGCAGGGCGGTGAAGCGGCGATGGTAGAGCTGCTGGGCCGCAATCTGCAGCTGTCTGCGGTGTTTGCCTATAACGACAGCATGGCGGCAGGCGCCCTGACGGCGCTGAAGGATAACGGCATTGCGGTGCCACAGCATTTATCACTCATTGGTTTCGATGATATCCCGATTGCCCGTTACACCGACCCGCAGCTGACAACGGTGCGCTACCCGATTGCCTCTATGGCGAAACTGGCGACTGAGCTGGCGTTACAGGGGGCCGCAGGCATGCTGGATCCGGGGGCAACACACTGTTTCATGCCGACTTTAGTGCGTCGCCACTCCGTCGCGGCCCGGCAAATTGTGGTTCCGATCACTAACTGATTACATGTGGTGATGTAACCGTTTTCAATCTGTGAGTAAATTCACAGTATCTTAACAAGGCGCTGACTATGATGTCAGCGTTTTAGGGGCTGAAACGCTATGTAACAGTGATTATTCACTTTCACTATAGCCAATGTGCCGCAAACAACGAATAAAACGCATTTCTGGAGCGTTACCGAACACGGAAGAGAGAAATTTTATAAGTGAACCTCGGCTGTCAGTAACGTTTTATTAACATCTGCCCGCCGCTCGTTATTCACAAGAACTACCCTGCATAAAAAAAACCGGAGATACCATGAATAAGAAGGTGTTGACCCTGTCTGCTGTAATGGCAAGCATGCTTTTTGGTGCAGCAGCGCACGCTGCGGATACCCGTATTGGTGTGACCATCTATAAATACGACGACAACTTCATGTCTGTTGTGCGTAAAGCGATTGAGAAAGATGCGAAAGCAGCGCCAGACGTTCAGCTGCTGATGAACGACTCCCAGAATGACCAGTCCAAACAGAACGACCAGATCGACGTTCTGCTGGCGAAAGGCGTGAAAGCCCTGGCCATCAACCTGGTTGACCCGGCTGCAGCAGGCACGGTTATTGAAAAAGCGCGCGGCCAGAACGTGCCGATCGTCTTCTTCAACAAAGAACCTTCCCGTAAGGCGCTGGATAGCTACGACAAAGCGTATTACGTCGGTACCGACTCCAAAGAGTCCGGTATTATTCAGGGCGATCTGATCGCGAAACACTGGGCGGCGAACCCGAACTGGGACCTGAACAAAGACGGTCAGATTCAGTTCGTGCTGCTGAAAGGCGAACCTGGCCACCCGGATGCTGAAGCGCGTACCACCTACGTTATCAAAGAGCTGAACGACAAGGGCCTGAAAACCCAGCAGCTGGCGTTAGATACCGCGATGTGGGATACCGCTCAGGCGAAAGATAAGATGGACGCGTGGCTGTCCGGCCCTAACGCCAACAAAATCGAAGTGGTTATCGCCAACAACGATGCGATGGCAATGGGTGCGGTAGAAGCGCTGAAAGCACACAACAAATCCTCTATCCCGGTATTCGGCGTAGATGCGCTGCCAGAAGCGCTGGCGCTGGTTAAATCCGGTGCGATGGCCGGTACCGTGCTGAACGATGCCAACAACCAGGCGAAAGCCACCTTCGATCTGGCGAAAAACCTGGCCGATGGCAAAGGTGCGGCAGATGGCACCAACTGGAAAATTGACAACAAAATCGTTCGCGTACCTTACGTGGGCGTAGACCAGTCCAACCTGGCTGAGTTTATCGGTAAATAAGTAAGCGGTACTGTCTCCACTGGGCGCAATTCGTTGCGCCCTTTTATAACGCGATATGCGAGGCCAACAAGGTATAATTATGGTCAGCACAACAACTCAGTCATCCGGTGAATACCTGTTGGAAATGAGCGGTATCAACAAGTCATTTCCCGGCGTTAAGGCACTCGATAATGTTAATTTAAAAGTGCGTCCTCACTCTATTCATGCCTTAATGGGGGAGAACGGTGCGGGTAAATCAACATTATTAAAATGTCTTTTTGGGATCTATCAAAAAGATTCTGGCAGCATTCTTTTTCAGGGGAAAGAGATCGATTTCCATTCAGCGAAAGAAGCACTGGAAAACGGTATCTCGATGGTTCACCAGGAATTAAACCTGGTGCTGCAGCGTTCAGTCATGGATAACATGTGGTTGGGGCGTTATCCCACCAAAGGTGTCTTTGTCGATCAGGACAAAATGTATCGCGACACCAAGGCAATTTTCGACGAGCTGGATATTGATATCGATCCGCGCGCCCGCGTGGGAACATTATCCGTCTCCCAGATGCAGATGATCGAAATTGCCAAAGCGTTCTCCTATGATGCGAAAATTGTCATCATGGACGAACCGACATCCTCATTAACGGAAAAAGAGGTTAACCACCTTTTTACCATTATTCGTAAGCTGAAAGATCGCGGCTGCGGCATTGTGTACATCTCCCACAAAATGGAAGAGATCTTCCAGCTGTGCGATGAGATCACCATCCTGCGCGACGGACAGTGGATTGCCACGCAGCCGCTGGAAGGGCTGGACATGGACAAGATCATCGCCATGATGGTCGGCCGTTCCCTGAACCAGCGCTTCCCGGACAAAGAAAACAAGCCAGGTGAAGTGATTCTGGAAGTGCGCAATCTGACCTCATTGCGTCAGCCGTCTATCCGCGATGTCTCCTTCGACCTGCACAAGGGTGAAATCCTGGGGATTGCCGGGCTGGTGGGGGCAAAGCGTACCGATATCGTGGAAACCCTGTTTGGCATTCGTGAGAAAGCCGAAGGCACCATTACGCTGCACGGTAAGAAAATCAATAACCACAACGCCAACGAAGCCATTAATAATGGTTTTGCGCTGGTGACGGAAGAGCGTCGTTCGACCGGTATTTATGCTTATCTGGATATTAACTTTAACTCGTTAATTTCTAACATTCGCAATTACAAAAACAAAGTTGGGCTGTTGGATAATTCCCGCATGAAAAGCGATACCCAGTGGGTGATTGACTCCATGCGCGTGAAAACGCCAGGCCACCGCACCCAGATTGGTTCGCTGTCAGGCGGTAACCAGCAGAAAGTGATTATTGGCCGTTGGTTATTAACGCAGCCCGAAATCCTGATGCTGGATGAGCCGACCCGCGGTATTGACGTCGGCGCGAAGTTTGAAATTTATCAGCTGATTGCCGAGCTGGCGAAAAAGAATAAAGGGATCATTATCATTTCTTCCGAAATGCCGGAACTGTTAGGGATCACAGACCGTATTCTGGTTATGAGCAATGGTCTCGTCGCCGGTATTGTTGACACCAAAACGACAACGCAAAACGAAATTTTGCGTCTTGCGTCTTTGCACCTTTAAGATCAGGGGCTCCTCATGAGTGCGTTAAATAAAAAAAGTTTTCTCACTTACCTGAAAGAAGGCGGTATTTACGTTGTTCTTTTAGTCTTGCTGGCAATCATCATTTTCCAGGACCCTACGTTCTTAAGCCTGCTGAACCTGAGTAACATTCTGACCCAGTCCTCCGTGCGTATTATCATTGCGCTGGGTGTGGCGGGCCTGATCGTGACCCAGGGGACGGACCTTTCTGCCGGTCGTCAGGTAGGTCTGGCGGCGGTTATCGCGGCAACCCTGCTGCAGTCGATGGAAAACGCCAACAAGGTCTTCCCGGAAATGGCCACCATGCCGATTTTCGTGGTGATCCTGATTGTCTGCGCCATCGGTGCGGTGATTGGTCTGATCAACGGTATTATCATCGCCTATCTGAACGTGACGCCATTCATCACCACCCTGGGCACGATGATCATCGTTTACGGTATCAACTCCCTGTACTACGACTTCGTCGGTGCTTCGCCCATCTCGGGCTTTGACAGCGGCTTCTCGACCTTTACGCAAGGGTTTATCGCGCTCGGTAGCTTCCGCCTGTCGTATATCACCTTCTATGCGCTGATTGCGGTCGCCTTCGTCTGGATCCTGTGGAACAAAACGCGCTTTGGCAAAAACATCTTCGCTATCGGCGGTAACCCGGAAGCGGCGAAAGTCTCCGGCGTAAACGTTGCCCTGAATCTGCTCATCATCTATGCCCTGTCCGGGGTGTTCTACGCCTTCGGCGGGATGCTGGAAGCGGGCCGCATCGGCTCTGCAACGAACAACCTTGGCTTCATGTACGAGCTGGATGCGATCGCAGCCTGCGTGGTGGGCGGCGTCTCCTTCAGCGGCGGCGTGGGTACCGTACTCGGCGTGGTAACCGGTGTGATCATCTTCACCGTCATCAACTACGGGTTGACCTACATCGGCGTGAACCCGTACTGGCAGTACATCATCAAGGGCGCCATCATTATCTTCGCGGTTGCGCTGGATTCACTGAAGTACGCCCGTAAGAAGTAATCGTCACTCGCCATACCCGGCCCGCTCACCGAGCGGGCTTTTTTATGCCCTATGCCAGATGGGACTCCTCCTGCGTCACAATCCGCTCAAACCAGTCGAGTTCAGAAAGCTTGCAGGCGACCCACTGTTCGGAAAAGGCGTCGCCCAGGCTGTCGGTGAGATACTGACAGCGGGCAAAGGCCTCAATCGCCTCCTGCTGGAACAGCGGCAGTTCGGGTTGGTCGTGCTGCGGTTCAGGGAGATCCCCCTCGTCGATATGTTCCAGCCCGTACAGCATGCCGGTCAGGATAGTGGCCGCCACCAGATACGGATTCGCATCGGCCCCGGCCAGCCGGTACTCGATACGACGGTTGCCGTCATCCGAGCAGGGAATACGCAAGGCGGCGGAGCGGGTGTTATAGCCCCAGGAGTTAAAGACGGGTTCCGTCAGGTTTTTACGCAGGCGACGAAACGCGTTGACCCCCGGCGCAAGAATGGCGACGGAGGCGGGCATTAGCGCCAGCTGGCCCGCGATGCACAAACGCATCATGCTGCTCAGCGCGTTCACCGGCGAGGCAAAAACGTTTTCGCCACGGCTGTTGTTCAGGCTGAAATGGATGTGCAAACCGCTGCCGGAGAGCTGGCTGAAAGGCTTAGCCATAAAGTTAGCCTGAAGACCGTGCTTTTCAGCGACATAGCGGGTCAGGCGGCGCAGGGCCAGCACGTTATCACACACCTCTACGACGCGTTGGCTGTGCTTCAGGTTTAATTCGTACTGTCCGGACTCGGCTTCCGCTACCACCCCTGACAGCGGGATGCGCTGCAGGTGCGCCAGCTGTTCCAGCTCGTCAAACAGCGCCGCGTGCGCCGACGAGGTATCCATGTGAAAACAGCCCTGATTTTGCGGATCGCGATCGCCCTGTCCCGTCAGATAGAACTCGATTTCCGGGGCAATCACCGGGAAGAGGCCGTGCTGGTGGAAGCGGGCCACGACGTTCTGCAGTATCGCGCGCGGCTCAAGCGGGCAGGGGTTACCGTCGCTGTCCTTCATCGTCAGCAGGATCTGCGCCGTGTGCTCTGGATCCTGCGGACAGGGACGCAAAGAGCCGGCGACAGGGACGCACAGCCGGTCGGGTTCATCATAAAGCGGGGCGGCGATGTTTCCCTTCTGGTCCATGGAGTAGACGGAAAGCGGAAAATAACAGCCTTTTTCCAGGCTCAGCATGCTCTCTACCGAGAGGCGCTTGCCGCGCATCGTGCCGTTGATATCGTTCAGGTAAACGTCAACATGTTTCGTCTGCGGGTAACGTTCCAGATAATCGGCCACTTCCACGGCAACGTTGTGCTGCAGGGCGTCAATTTTTTCATCCAGCCAGAGGCCAGAATTAAGTGCGCCAGGGAGTGATAAGCCGGGAAAGTTAAAGTACGGGCGGAGACTTTTGAGGAAAAACGCATTCATTATCGAGTTCATAGTCATTCTTCAATGAAGCCGTAGCGGCAGTGAACTCAGCTTAAAAGAGCCGACGTAAAGGGGAGATAAAAAGCGTCAGGCCCGGCGTAAAGAAAGTATAAAGGCGGTCCCGTTATTTCTCTTTTTTCTGCATATCCAGCAGCTGCTCGGGCGTGACGGCCGGATAACCCTGCGCGTCTTCCGGCACTTCGTGCATCGCCGGAATCGGCACCAGCGGGCCTAAAAAGCGCGGTTCGCGCTTAAAGATATACAGATCGGCCAGGGCACCAAAGCGGGCGCCGAACTCGCGGACGCGCACGCTCAGCATATCTTTTGGCGACGGCACCGCGTAGCACTGCGCCTGAATGCCCATGTGCAGGGCGATAAACAGCGCGCGCTCGCAGTGGAAGCGCTGGGTGATGATGATGAAGTCGTTGGTGTCGAAGACTTTGCGCGTGCGGACGATGGAGTCCAGGGTGCGGAAGCCCGCGTAGTCGAGCACGATATCGGCAGGATCCACGCCCGCGGCAATCAGGTCCTTACGCATCGTCACCGGCTCGTTATAGCTTTGCAGAGCGTTATCGCCGCTCAGCAGCAGGTAGTTCACCTTGCCGCTGTTGTAGGCGTTCAGCGCGCCCTGAATGCGGTAACGGTAATACTGGTTGATGACGCCGGTGCGGTAGTACTTGGCGGTGCCGAGCACCACGCCAACCTGACGATAGGGCAGGTCCTGCAGGTCGTCAAAGATATAGGGGGCGGTTTTCCAGCTCATCCAGCGGTCGAGGCCGAGCACGATCAACAGCAGTATGCCGACCAGGACAGACAGGCTGTAAAAAACGCGCTTTAACATGCAGATGGCTCGTACCGAAGGTGAAATTTAACTCAGGCTACTTTACCCGCCTGGTTAGCGCAAGAAACAGCGACTCAACTGAGGGGTTTTTCAACAAACTGGCGGGCATTTCTGCCCGCCGGAAGGGTTACGCCAGCAGCACGCGGTCAATCGTTGTACAGCCCAGCGCTTTAAGCGTTGCGGCAGTGGCATCCCACTGAATCAGCGGCGCATCAGCAATTTCTGCCAAAATAGCGCGCTGAATGTCAGGATAATCATAGCCGTTCAGGCTCAGCAGGTTGAGTGCGCCCTGCAGCGGCGGCAGCGTTGGGTTAAACGCGGCGTTTTCCGCATAGCTGCCGGTGAAGATTCGGCCATCGCGGCACTGCAGCGCCACGCCGCTTGGGGATTTGCTGTACGGCGTGTGGCTCTTGTTGGCGGCGGTAATCGCCGCCTGGCTCAGGTCATCGCCGGACAGGGCGAAACCGTGGTTCTGCTCGTCCATCAGCAGGGTTTTGATCTCCAGATCTTTCGGGCCAAACGCATCAGGCAGGTAATCCGCCAGCGTGTGCGGCGCGCGACCCGGCAGATTGATGCGCAGCTGCAGCCCGCTGTTCAGCTCGTTCATAAACTGACGGCAGTGGCCGCACGGAGTGTAGTTAACGGTTATGGCGCTCAGGGCTTTTTCACCGCGCAGCCAGGCGTGGCTGATGGCGCTCTGCTCGGCGTGCACGGTCTGCTGCATGGTTGCGCCCAGGAACTCCATGTTGCCGCCGAAGTACCAGGTGCCGCTGACGCCGCGCGCAATGGCCCCGACGTTGAAGTGGGAGAGATCGGCTCGCGCGCAGGCGGCAGCCAGAGGAAGCAGTGCGAAAGCCAGCGCGTCTTCGTCCAGTCCCGTTGCCTGTTTCAGCATCGTGACCTGCTCCGCGGTCAGCAGGGCGGGGAAGTGCGCATCTGCCAGAACGGGAGCAAGGGCTGACTGCAAATTCTCTGCAAGCTGGGCGAAAGCAGCTTGAAAACGTGGGTGCATGGCGTTTGCCTCATAAAGGTTAATGGATCGGTAGTTTACGGAGCCGTCAGGGCTTTATATGTGATCCACTTCTCATTATGTATGCAACTTATGAAATCAAAATGAAATTTGCGCGACGCATCGCAAATTTTAGCCCATCACTACCAGAATCAGCGGGAAAATGAACGGGGCCAGCAGGGAGGTAATAATCCCGCAGATCACCAGCGCCAGGGAGCTAAACGCCCCTTCCTGATAATCCAGCTCCGCGCAGCGGGCAGTGCCCAGCGCGTGCGAGGCGGTGCCCATCGAGAGCCCCCGTGCCGCCTTAGTATGAATACGCATCGCGTTCAGCAGGGTGTGGCCAAACACCGCGCCGAGAATACCGACGAAAATGACGCACATCGCGCTGATGGCCGGAATGCCGCCGAGGCTGCCCCCAACCGCCATCGCGATAGGCGTGGTCACCGATTTAGGCAGGATTGACGCCGCAATCTGTGGGGAAGCGCCCATCAGCAGCGCCACCGACGTGCCGGTGATCATCGCCACCAGGCTACCCACAAAACAGATGGTAATGATGGATTTCCAGCGGGCGCGGATCTGGTGCAGCTGCTCGTATAAAGGAAACGCCAGCGCCACGACGGCAGGCTGCAGCAGGTCGTTTAAGATTTTGCTGCCGGCAAAGTAGCGTTCGTAAGGAATGCCGGTGAGCAGCAGGAACGGAATAATCACCACCATCGCCACCAGCAGGGGGTTCAGCAAGGGCATTTTGAAACGCGCGGCAAGCTTACGTGCGGCGAAAAAGACTGCAAGGGTGAGCGGCAGGGACCACCAGATATTGTCCATCATTTTTTTGTTTTCTCCCCAATCACGTTACGTTCGCCATGCACCAGATGTGAACTCCAGCTCACCACCAGGAAAACCACCAGCGTACTCACCGCGCAGGAAACAACAATCGGGCCGAACTGGGCTTTGAGCAAATCAAAATACTGCATGACCCCGACGCCGATAGGCACGAAAAGCAGCGCCATATAGCGAATGAGGACGAAGCAGCCGGGATTGACCCACTTTGCAGGCAGGATTTGCAGCGCCAGCAGCACGAAGAGGATCAGCATGCCGATAATGCTGCCGGGAATGGTGATGGGCAGCAGCGACGCGATGAAAATCCCGGCATACAGGCAGGCGTAAATCAGGACGAATGCGCGCAGATATTGCCAGATAATGTTCAATGATTTGCTCATGGTGATAGTCCTTGCTGAAACGCATTCATCATACAATTAAACCTAAAAATGTGCCACGGATCACATCATGAATTTTGAGCATACCAGACATTCCGGAATGGAACGTCCGGTATCACCTTACTGGTACAGGCTACAGTTTAGAGGAAAGGGATTGCGCTGGCGAAGTAACGCGCCAGAGAAGGCATCAGCGTCAGGCGGTCAGTTTATCGAGAAAAGAAAACAGCACCTGGTTCATTTCGCGATAATCATGCGAGCGGAGTTTTTCCGCCGTTTCGACAAAACGGAATTCACCCGCACGGAGGAGGTCATTCTGCGAATGCTCAATCAGCAACTCTACCACCTCCGGCGTCAGCTCCATATGGCACTGGAAACCGTAAACCCGTTCGCTGTATTGCACGATCTGGCGGGGACAGCCCTCGCTGTATGCCAGAACCTTAGCCTGCGGCGTCAACCCAGGCATGTCGTTATGCCAGTGACCGACGTTCAGCACGCTGCCAAAGTCCTCAAACAGCGGGTTCGCCTTGCCTGCATCTGTGAGCCTGACGGGAAATTTGCCGATCTCTTTTTCCGGGCTGTGGCAAAACGCGGCGCCCAGCGCTTCGCCGATAAGCTGTGAGCCCAGACAAACGCCTATCACCGTTTTACCTTCCTCTATCGCGCGGCTGATGAGTGCCTTTTCCGCCTGCGCATCAAACCAGGGGCATTCCTCACGCGTGGTGGCGGGGGACTGCGGGCCTCCCATGATGATAAGCAGGTCTGTGTGCCCCAGCGCCTCAGGTAACGGATCGCCCTGATACACTCTGGTGTAGCTCAGACTGCAGCCGCGACTTTTCCCCCAGATTTCATAGGCGCCTGGCGCCTCGAAATGTTCATGAATAATAAAATGGATGTGCATTGCGTCTCTCTCTGGTTACGTGTACAAGCAGCATCATAAGAGGAAGGGAGGAATGTGAAATGCCAACCGTTATCGATAAAACGCCAATTCACGACGATGCTATCGGATGGTCAAGAGGGGCAATTCGCTATACGCGCGGCGAAATCGATCCGCCTCACCAGCATTCGCAGGGACAACTTTTGTTTGCCATCAAAGGAGTCATGCTGGTCGAAACCGGCAGCAAACGCTGGGTCATACCGCCGCAGCGCGCGCTGTGGATCCCTCCCTTTCAGGAGCATACCTACAGCGTGTTATCCGCAACGGAGCTTCGCGCGGTCTGGTTTAGCCCGGCACTGATTTCGCAATGCGAACCTTTTAAGCGGAAAGACGAGGTTCACGTGATTATGGCCACAGCGTTGTTCAAAGAGCTGATTGCCGGGCTGTTCAGCGCGGAATACCGGCCGGCAAGCCAGCGCAGCATGGCCGTTTTGCTGCTCGACATCCTCAGCGAGACGCAGCAGATTTCAGTCGAACTGCCGATGCCCGTGGATGAGCGCTTACATCGCGTGGCCTGTGACCTCATTGCCAACAATCTCTGGGATCTCTCTCTGGAAAGGCTGGCGGAACGGGCCGCGATGTCAGAACGCACATTTTCACGTGCGTTTATCAACGATACCGGCTTTAGCTTCCGGGCCTGGCGACAGCGCGCAAGGATTTGTGCCTCGCTGGATCTCCTCGCCAACGGATACCCGGTTAAGCAGGTGGCCTGGATGCTGGGGTTTTCCGGCCCGGCGGCATTTGCGGCGGCGTTTCGCGCCATTGTTGGGGCAACGCCGGGTGACTTTCTGCCTGAACAGAAGCGCTTCCCAGCGATATAGAGAGCGGCTACTATAGCGCGTCTTTTTTCACAGGTACTGCTATGCGTGTTTTACTGGCCCCAATGGAAGGCGTGCTCGACTCCCTCGTGCGCGAGCTTCTGACCGAGGTGAACGACTACGATCTCTGCGTGACGGAGTTTTTGCGCGTGGTCGATATGCTGTTGCCGGTAAAATCCTTCTTCCGGCTTTGCCCCGAGCTGCACAACCAGAGCCGGACCTCTTCCGGCACGCTGGTGCGGATTCAGCTCCTCGGCCAGTACCCTGAATGGCTGGCGGAAAACGCCGCCCGCGCGGTTGAGCTGGGCTCTTACGGGGTAGATCTCAACTGCGGCTGTCCGTCGAAGCTGGTGAACGGCAGCGGCGGCGGGGCGACGTTGCTGAAAGATCCTGAGCTGATTTACCGCGGCGCGAAAGCCATGCGCGAGGCCGTGCCCGCGCATTTGCCGGTGACGGTAAAGGTGCGCCTGGGGTGGGACAGCGATGCCCGACAGTTCGAGATCGCCGATGCGGTGCAGCAGGCCGGGGCCACCGAGCTGGTGGTGCATGGCCGCACTAAAGAAGATGGCTACAAAGCCGATCGCATAAACTGGCAGGCGATCGGTGAGATCCGCAAACGCCTCTCCATTCCGGTGATCGCCAACGGCGAAATCTGGGACTACGAGAGCGCGCAGGCCTGTCTGCAGGCCACCGGCTGCGATGCGGTAATGATCGGCCGCGGCGCGCTGAATGTGCCCAACCTCAGCCGGGTGGTGAAATATAACGAACCGCGTATGCCCTGGGCAGATGTCGTCACGCTGCTGCAAAAATACAGCCGTCTGGAAAAGCAGGGCGACACCGGTTTGTATCACGTCGCGCGTATTAAGCAGTGGCTGAGTTATTTACGCAAAGAGTACGAGGAAGCGCTGGAATTATTTCAGGAGATTCGTACTTTACAGACGTCGGCTGATATTGCGCGGGTGATTCAGTCCAAATAATAAGCGTTAAATTGCTCACACTTTTTTAAAACAGAAAACAGTTCAGGTTTTCAACGTGGCGCGACGGTGTTAAGGTGCCACTGTTTTCAACGCAGGATTGTGACTGGTTAACAGGCAAAACCTAAGCGTTCCACAGCATTTTCGCTGTGGGGCGCTTAGGTTTTTTTTTGCCTGTCATTTACGCAGGAGAGATATTTGGCTTAGCGCTTTTTAATGATTTTTAAAAAAAGAAATAGCGACAGGAAATAGAAAAATTTCCTGCGGCCGGTTACGCACTCAATACTCAATCACAGGTTGTTATCATGGCATATAAAAATAAACTCTATGCGTTCGCCTTATTGGCGATATCCCCGCTGTCGATGGCGCAAGACTGGAACGGTACGGTATTAGGGTTTGAAGCTCCGCCGGAGCCTGTGCTGGGCGAAATGCTCGGCATACGTAAAATCCTTAACGATAACGGTTTTACCTATAACCTCGGATACCTGAATGAAATTGGCTGGAACGGCGGTGGCGGATATAACCACGACTCCCACGTGGCCTATATTGACCAGTTCGCGCTGACCTTCAACCAGGACCTGGAGCGCTGGACCGGTATCCCGGACGCGCGTATCGAGGGGAACATCGTCAACCGCAACCACAATGACGATCTCACCACCAAACGCGTGCAGGACCCGCGCGTCAACTTCAACGATCTGACCCAGGAGAGCTGGGGCGGGCAGTCGATTACCCGTCTGGGCTGGCTGACCTTTGCCCGCAGCTTTGACGACCGGCGTCTGACCTGGCGCATCGGGATGATGAACAAGGTGCAAACCTTCGATCAAATTATCCCCTGTGATTTTCAGCTGCTGTCCCAGTGCGGCGGAAAGTCAGCCAACTCGCTGACCTGGAACAACTGGAACGTGCACACCTGGGGCACCACGCTTGCCTATAAACTCACGCCGACGCTGACCTTAAAAGGCGGCGTGATGGAGCAGAATCCGCAGGCCGCCAGCCGCAGCCATGCCTGGAGCTGGTCGACGAAGGGCAGCAAAGGGGTCTTACTGCCGGTTGAAATCGAAGCGCGTCCGCTGATTAACGGCCTGCCGGGCGCGTACAACCTGGGCGTGGTGTTTACCAACGCGCCGCAAACCGATCTCTATCGCGGCAAATCCGGCGGGGCGGGCGCGACGGACCCGGACGGATTCGATACCCACAGCCGGACCTGGTTCATGTACGCCGGGCTGAACCAGCAGCTTACGCAGCATCAGGATGACCCGAATCGCGGGGTGAGCACCTCGTTCAGCATGAGCCTTGCGGATCAGAGCACTAACTACATGCATCAGGTTTATGCCGCCTCGCTGCGCTACCGCGGGCTGTTTGATGCGCGACCGGAAGACTGGATTGGCTTTGGCTTAACCTGGATTGATATGAGCAGCCAGTACGCCCGCAACCAGCGTTACCTGAACAGCCTGAGCGGCGTGAGCGACTACAACAATCCGGCCTGGCACCCGGTGCCGGGCCATTCCCTGAACGGCGAGTTTTACTACCGCTTTCGTCCGGTGTCATGGCTTGAACTGCAGCCGGGCATTCAGTACTGGCACCATCCCGGCGGGGTCAGTCGCACCCAGGATGCCTGGGTCACCGAGCTGAAAACGGTGGTGACCTTCTGATATCACGGTAGCAAGTTCGATCCGCGTCACGTTTCTGACGCGTGACGCATTGAGGCTACGAATGAAACTGTTAGAGTGCCAGAACTGGATTGTTACTGCTTAGGCAGGCAAAACCTGATTTTCTGGCATCTGCCGGAGGTCAGGTTTTTTTGTTTCTGGGGTTCAGATGAAAATCGCCAAGATACTCAATAATAACGTGGTGGTTGTTCAGGATGAGCGCGGGCGCGAACAGGTGGTGATGGGCCGTGGGCTGGCCTTTCAGAAGCGCGTCGGTGAAGCGCTGGATACCGCGCGGGTTGAAAAGGTGTTTGCGTTACAAAGCGATGAACTGGTGCGTCGGCTCGGCGAGCTGCTGAGTCAGATTCCGCTGGAGGTGATGACCACCTGCGACCGCATCATCGGGCTGGCGGCGCAGCGGCTGGGCAAGCTGCAGGAGAGCTTGTATATCACCCTCACCGATCACTGCTACTTTGCGATTGAGCGGCAGAAGAACGGGTTGGCCATCAAAAACGTGCTGCTGTGGGATATTAAACGGCTGTATCCGAAGGAGTTCGAACTAGGGCAGGAGGCGCGGGCCATTATCGCCAGACGCCTTAATGTCGAACTGGAGGAGGATGAGGCCGGTTTTATCGCGCTGCATCTGGTTACCGCGCAGCTCAACAGCGAAATGCCGGAGGTGATGCACGTGACGCGGGTGATGCAGGAGATCCTGCAGCTGGTGAAGTATCAGCTGCAGCTTGAGTATGACGAAGAGTCGCTCAGCTACCAGCGTTTTGTCACCCACCTGAAGTTTTTTGCCCAGCGGATGCTCACCCGCACCGTGGTGGAAGATGACGATGTCTCCCTGCATACGGCAGTCAAAGACAACTACGCGAAGGCGTGGAAATGCGCCGAGAAAATTGCGCAGCACCTGAACAAAAGCTATCAGCGTGAGCTGACAACCGAAGAAATTATGTTCCTCGCCATTCATATCGAGCGGGTGAGAAAAGAGGGGCGTTAAGCCTCAAAACAGGATTGTTACTGCATCACGCAGGCAAAACCTGAGCGCGGCCTTCGTCAGAAGGTCGTTCTCGGGTTTTTTTATTTTTGTACTCAGTCAACAGGTGCCTGCGGGCATCGGATGTAAGGAAATCGAGATGGAATACCAGGCGTTAGCGAAGGATATTCTCGGCCACGTTGGCGGAAAAGAGAACATCGTCAGTCTTGTGCACTGCGCGACCCGGCTTCGCTTCAAACTGAAAGAGAATCAACGGGCGGATGCGGAAGGGCTCAAGAAAAACCCGGGCGTGATCATGGTGGTCGAAAGCGGCGGCCAGTTTCAGGTGGTGATTGGCAACCACGTTCACGACGTCTGGCAGGCAGTGCGCAATGAAGCAGGCCTGACCGACGACGCCCCTGTCGTGGAAGAGAAGGGCGAAAAGGGGAACCTGCTGGGCCGCCTGATTGACATCGTCTCCGGGATCTTTACCCCATTTATCGGCATTCTGGCCGCGTCCGGTATTCTGAAGGGGCTGCTGGCGCTGGCCGTGGTCTGCGGCTGGCTCACGACCGAGAGCGGCACGTATAAAATCTGGTTTGCCGCCAGCGATGCGCTGTTTTTCTTCTTCCCGCTGGTGCTGGGCTATACCGCCGGGAAAAAGTTCGGCGGCAACCCGTTTATTACCATGGTGATCGGCGGGGCGCTCACCCATCCGGTGATGATTGCGGCATTTAACGCCAGCCAGCAGCCGGGGGCGGTATCGGAAGCCTTTTTGGGCATCCCCGTCACGTGGTTCAACTACAGCGCGTCGGTGATCCCGATTATTCTCGCCGCGTGGGTCAGCTGCTGGCTGGAAAAACAGAGCACCAGGCTGCTGCCTTCCTCGATGAAAAACTTCTTCGCGCCGCTGATCTGTCTGGCCGTGACCGTGCCGCTGACTTTCCTCGTCATCGGGCCGCTGGCGACCTGGCTGAGCCAGATGCTGGCGAACGGCTATCAGACTATTTACGTTCTGGCACCGTGGCTGGCGGGCGCGGCGATGGGCGCGCTGTGGCAGGTCTGCGTTATTTTTGGCCTGCACTGGGGGCTGGTGCCGCTGATGATCAACAACCTGGCGGTGCTGGGGCATGACTCCATGCTGCCCATGCTTTTGCCTGCGGTGTTTGGCCAGGTGGGGGCGGCGCTGGGCATTTTCCTGCGTACCCGCGATGCGCGTCAGAAAATGCTGGCCGGTTCATCCGTGACGGCAGGTATTTTTGGTATCACCGAACCCGCAGTGTATGGCGTAAACCTGCCGCTGCGCCGTCCGTTTATCTTTGGCTGCGTGGCTGGCGCTATCGGTGGGGCGATTGTCGGCTTCAGTGACACCCACGTTTACTCCTTCGGCTTCGCCAATATCTTTACCATCGCCCAGATGATTCCGCCGGGCGGCGTGGACGCCACGCTGTGGGGAGGCATTATCGGCACGGTGGTGGCGCTGGTGCTGAGCTGCGGCCTGACGCTGCTCGCCGGTATGCCAGGAAACACCGCGCCAGAGAATGTGGTCTCCGCGGGCGAAAACGATGTGCTATCGCCGATGACCGGTACCGTTCTTGCTCTCGACCAGGTGCCGGATACCACGTTTGCCAGCGGCCTGCTGGGCAGCGGCGCCGCGATTATTCCCTCCGATAACAAAGTGGTTGCCCCATTTGCCGGTGTGGTGGCTTCGCTGTTCCAGACCAAACACGCCATCGGCCTGCTCAGTAACAGCGGGATTGAAGTGTTGATCCACGTGGGTATCGACACCGTGAAGCTCGACGGCAGGCCGTTTACCACCCATGTGAAGGTCGGTGACAAGGTGCAGCCCGGCGATCTGCTGCTGGAGTTTGACCGACAGGCGATTATCGATGCCGGATACGACCTGGCGACCCCGATTATTATCAGTAACAGCGACGAGTATCGCGAGGTGGCGACCCTGGCGGCAACGTCCGTCATTGCCGGTGCGCCGTTACTCAGCGTCAGTCATCAATAACAGGAGAATGTGATGAAAACTTTCCCGGACGATTTTTTATGGGGCGGCGCGGTTGCCGCGAATCAGATAGAGGGTGCGTATCTGGAGGAGGGGAAAGGGCTGTCCACCTCTGACGTTCAGCCGCAGGGTGTCTTCGGCCCGGTAGTTGAGCGCGTCCCTGGGGACAGCGGCATCAAGGATGTCGCCATCGACTTCTATCATCGCTACCCGGAAGACATCAAGCTGTTCGCCGAGATGGGCTTTAGCTGCCTGCGCGTCTCCATTGCCTGGACCCGCATTTTTCCGAACGGTGACGAGCAGCAGCCGAACGAGGCGGGGCTGGCGTTTTACGACCGGTTGTTTGACGAGCTGGCCGCGCACAACATCACGCCGCTGGTGACGCTGTCGCACTATGAAATGCCGTGGGGGCTGGTGAAGCAGTACGGCGGGTGGGGCAGCCGTCAGACTATCGGCTTCTTTGAGCGCTATGCCCGTACCGTGTTTGCGCGCTACAAAGAGAAGATTAAGCTGTGGCTGACTTTCAACGAGATCAATATGTCTCTGCACGCGCCGATGACCGGCGTCGGTCTGCCGGAAACCAGCAGCAAAGGGGAGGTGTACCAGGCGATCCACCACCAGCTGGTGGCCAGCGCGCTGGCGGTGAAGGCCTGCCATGAGATTATCCCGGATGCCAGAATCGGCAACATGCTGCTGGGCGGCCTGATGTATCCGCTGACCTGCAAGCCGGAAGATGTTCTGGAGACGCTGCAGGAAAACCGCGCGTGGCAATTCTTTGGCGACGTGCAGTGCCGCGGCGCCTACCCGGGGTATATGCAGCGCTTCTTCCGCGACAACGGCATTCAGCTAGAGGTCACTGACGCCGACCGCGAGGCGCTGAAATCTACCGTCGATTTTATCTCCTTCAGCTACTACATGACGGGCTGCGTCACCGCGGATGACGCCCTCAACCAGCAGGCGCGCGGCAATATCCTGAGCATGGTGCCAAACCCGCATCTGGCCAGTTCCGAATGGGGCTGGCAGATTGACCCCATCGGCCTGCGTACTCTGCTAAACGTGCTCTGGGATCGCTATCAGAAGCCGCTGTTTATCGTGGAAAATGGCCTCGGGGCGAAGGATAAACCGGACGCAGACGGCACGGTGCAGGATGACTACCGCATCAGCTATCTCAACGATCACCTGGTGCAGGTGCGGGAAGCGATCGAAGACGGCGTTGAGGTGATGGGCTACACCAGCTGGGGGCCCATCGACCTGGTGAGCGCATCAAAAGCTGAACTCTCTAAGCGCTACGGCTTTATTTACGTCGATCGCGATGACAGCGGGAAAGGCACGCTGGCGCGCAGCCGTAAGAAAAGTTTCTACTGGTATAAAGAGGTTATTGCGACAAAAGGCGCTTCGCTGAAAGTTTAATAAAGCGATCAACCTGACAGGGGATGTTCACCCTGTCGGGTTGATTATTTTTTATTTGCATAATTCAATTTAAATAATAATTTTGGTGAATATTTTTCCGTATATTTAAATCTATGACAATTTACGCATTGCCACGCATTACTAAAAAAATAAAGAGAATCAAGCGTAATTTGCGCCTTTATTTTTTGAGTTTATGGCGTCATGAAACGTTCTCTTATTTTATCTCTGAGTGTTCCCTTTGCATTTATTCTGGCTGCCTGCGCGCCTGAACATGCCACGGTATCTCCCATTAAAACGCAAACCACGGCGGCGTCGGTAAAGACGGTTCTGGCTCAACAGGACTGGCCGAAAAATGAGTGGTGGAAAGCATATAACGATCCTGAACTTAATTCGCTGATTGCGAAAGCATTAAGCGATGCGCCGGATATGCAGATTGCCCGTCAGCGCATTACGCTTGCGGAAGCCCAGGCCAAAGCGGCTATGGCTGCCGACGGTCCGCAGATCGATTTTTCAGCGGATGCGGAACGTCAGAAAATGTCCGCCGAGGGGCTGATGGGGCCCTTTGCCATTACCGACCCGGCGGCAGGAACGACCGGGCCGTGGTACACCAACGGCACCTTTGGCCTGACGGCAGGCTGGGATCTCGATCTGTGGGGAAAAAATCGCGCGCAGGTCGAAGCCCGGATTGGCAAAGTGAATGCGCAAAAAGAGGAGCTGGAGCAGACCCGTCAGCTGCTGGCCAGCAGCGTGGCGCGGCTCTACTGGGAGTGGCAAACGCAGGCCGCCATTGGGGAGGTCCTCGCGGAGATCAAACATGAGCAGGACAATATTATCGGTGCCGATCGCGAGCTGTATCAACACGGGATCACCTCCTCCGTGGAGGGCGTTGAAACGGATATCAACGCCAGCAAAACCGAAGAGCAGCTGGCCGAAGTCAACGGGAAAATGAAAGCCATTGAGGCGCGTCTGGTTGCGTTGACGAACGCCTCCTCCGTGAAGCTGACGCGGCACGACTTGCCAACGGTGGAAGCCTCGCTACCGTCGACGCTCGGCTATGAACTGCTGGCACGCCGTCCGGATCTGCAGGAGGCGCACTGGTATATCGAAGCCTCCATGAGCGAAGTGGAGGCCGCCCGAGCGGCGTTTTATCCTGACGTGAACCTGATGGCGTTCTTACAGCAGGATGCCCTCCATCTGAGCGATCTGTTCCGTTCGTCCGCGCAGCAGATGGGCGTGACCGCCGGGCTGACGCTGCCGATTTTCGACAGCGGCAGGCTTAACGCCGGGCTGGATATCGCTCAGGCGCAGAACAACCTTTCAGTAGCCAACTACAACAAAGCGGTGGTAGAGGCCGTCAATCAGGTGGCACACACGGCCAGTGAAGTCGAAACGCTGATGGCGAAAAACAGCCACCAGCAGCAGGTTGAAAAAGATGCGGCACGGGTTGTAGCGCTGGCGCAGGCGCGTTTCAGCGCGGGGATCGTTGCGGGCTCCCGGGTCAGTGAAGCCAGAATACCGGCCCTTAAAGAGCACCTCGAAGGATTGCTGCTGAAGGGGCAGTATGTGGACGCCACGCTGCAGCTGACCTCCGCGCTGGGGGGTGGCTATCATCATGGCTAAAAAAGGTCATTAACTATACTTACCTCTTTGCAGTTTTTCAGGAGGTGAGTATGACCAGAGTAGCGATTGTGACCGCATCGGATTCCGGCATCGGTAAAACCACGGCCCTGATGCTGGCAGAGCGCGGGTTTGATATTGGCGTCACCTGGCACTCGGATGAGAAAGGGGCGCTGGAAACCTGCCGTGAAGTCGAAGCGCAGGGGCAGCGCGCGGAGGCTGTCCATCTTGATTTAAGCACCCTGCCGGAAGGCGCTGAGGCCATAGAGACGCTGATTGCGCGCTTTGGCCGGCTGGACGTGCTGGTCAATAATGCAGGGGCGATGACCAAAGCGCCGTTCCTCGAGATGCCGTTTGACGACTGGCGGAATATTTTCACCGTCGACGTGGACGGGGCGTTTCTCTGTTCACAGATAGCCGCAAGGCAGATGGTGAAGCAGGGGGAAGGGGGACGGATTGTGAACATCACCTCGGTGCATGAACACACGCCTCTGCCGCAAGCGAGCGCCTACACGGCGGCAAAACACGCGCTCGGCGGCTTAACCAAATCCATGGCGATGGAGCTGGTGAAGCACAACATTCTGGTGAACGCCGTCGCGCCGGGTGCGATTGCCACGCCGATGAACGACATGGACGACAGCGAAGTGAAGGAAGGCTCCATGCCGGAAATCCCGCTGGCAAGGCCGGGCCACACGAAAGAGATTGCCAGCCTGGTGGCGTGGCTGTGTGACAGCGACGCCAGCTATACAACAGGGCAATCGTTTATCGTCGACGGGGGCTTTATGCTGGCGAACCCGCAGTTTAAGCCGGAGGGATAGTTTCCTTTCGACCTCTCCCTGTGGGCTGAGTGATCCCAGTCATTTTTTTACCTGAAGCGATGAACGTTGCTTCAGTAAAATTAATCACTTACAGCGACGCCCTGGTCCGGCTGTAAATCGCCGAAGCGTTTCCGTAAGGCCGGGGCGAGGCGCAGGGATGCGCCGAGAGGGCGTAGCCTGCAGGGATGCAGGCTCATGCCCGACCCGATAGCCTGAAGGAATAAGCTGAGGGCATCGCGAAGCGGCGATTTACCGCCGGGAGCCCGGGTCGCCAGGGTGGTGGCGATTGAGCCACCCTGGCACGTTCACCGGTCATGTCGTTACAGAGTAGCAAGGAACATAAAGTGAACGGAATGACCTCCACAGCCGTATGTTCCCCTTCACCCCTGTGGGTGAGGCTTAGGGTGTGGGCATCAGGCCGCACTCACTCCTCATCCCGCGTCTTTTCCCGATGCTTCAGCCACAGTCGCACCCCAATCACCGCCACGACCACCAGAATCAACCACGCCCAGTGCTTCAGGTGCTGGTCGAGATTATGCAGCCAGGGCGCAATCACTTTGCCCCCTACATAACCGAGCGTCGTAAAGATCAGCGCCCAGGCAATCGCGCCCACAATATTGAGCGGCAGAAAAATTTTGGGCGGCAGATGGCTGGCGCCAATCAGTATCGGCCCGATAATGCGAAAGCCATACATAAAGCGCGTGCCAATAACGAACAGGTAGGGATGACGTTGAATGAGCCGCTGAGCGCGGCGGATTTTCTTCTGATGCTTTGCGAAACGCTTGAGCAGCGTGGGCCCAAAGCGCAGCCCCAGAAAGTAGAGCAGCTGATCGCCTATCATCCCGCCCAGCGCGACCGCGGCAACAACCAGCGGGAACTTCAGTAACCCCTGATGCGCGGCGACGCCACCTAACAGCGTGATGGTTTCACCTTCTGCCACGCTGCCGATGACCAGCGCGGCATAGCCATATTGCTCAATGAGTGCGTTAATATCCATTACGTAACGGTTTTCTCCCTCTGCGTGCCTCGTTTAATCATATACCCCTTGAATCAACGGCGGGGAAATCAACGGAAATTTCCCACTGTACATAAAATAATCTAAAGCCTGCATTATACTTAAGGTATCGCTGACGGGCCGACAACAAGGGGGCGCTATGAACCATGTCTGGGGACTTTTCTCCCATCCCGATCGTGAAATGCATGTCATTAAAAGTGAGAACGAAACGGTCTCGCATCATTACACGCACCACGTGCTGCTGATGGCCGCGGTGCCGGTAATATGCGCTTTTATCGGAACGACACAAATCGGCTGGAACTTCGGTGACGGCACCGTGGTTCAGCTTTCCTGGTTTACCGGACTCTATCTTGCCATCATCTTTTATGGCCTGATGCTGGCGGGGGTAGCGGTCATGGGGCGCGTGATTCACTGGATGGCGCGTAACTATCCGCAGCGTCCATCGCTGGCGCACTGTATGGTCTTTGCCGGGTATGTCGCGACCCCGCTGTTCTTAAGCGGTATTGTTGCGCTTTATCCACTGGTCTGGCTGTGCGCGCTGATCGGTACCATTGCCCTCTTTTACACCGGTTATCTGCTGTATCTGGGGGTTCCTACCTTCCTGAATATCAATAAAGAAGAGGGGCTGAGCTTCTCGAGCTCAACGCTCGCCATCGGGGTGCTGGTGCTGGAGGCGCTCCTGGCGCTGACGGTGATTCTTTGGGGTTATGGATACCGTCTCTTCTGAGTTCACTGCATTGCTGGCGTAAATGCCAGCAATGCAGCATCCGTTCACGATTATCCTCTGGCGACAACGCCCGCTGACGGCTATGATGCCGAGGCCAGCCTGTGTTTATCCAACAACCCAGGCGGTGTACGTCATAACGTGCGTGAATAATTATCAGAAGTCTCACCATGCTGAAATTCCGAGTCTCTTTACTTAGCCTGGCGCTGTTGCTGGGTGCGTCCGCAGTCGTACCGGCCGTCGCCAAAACGCCCGCGGTGACCACCGCTGCTGCTCAGCCGCAAATTGCGTCCGGCAGCGCGATGATTGTCGATCTCAACACCAATAAGGTGATTTACGCCAGCCATCCGGACCTGGTGCGACCGATCGCCTCAATTACCAAATTAATGACCGCGATGGTGGTGCTTGATGCCCATCTGCCGCTGGACGAAAAACTGAAAGTGGATATTAGCCACACGCCGGAGATGAAAGGGATCTACTCCCGCGTGCGGCTGAACAGTGAGATCAGCCGTAAAAATATGCTGCTGCTGGCGCTGATGTCGTCTGAAAACCGCGCGGCGGCGAGCCTGGCGCACCACTATCCGGGCGGCTACGACGCGTTTATCCGCGCGATGAACGCGAAAGCCAAAGCGCTGGGGATGAACAATACGCACTATGTTGAACCGACGGGGCTGTCGATCAACAACGTCTCCACGGCGCGCGATCTGACGAAACTGCTGATTGCCAGCAAACAGTACCCGCTGATTGGTCAGCTCAGTACCACCCGTGAAGAGATGGCGACCTTTGCGAACCCGGCCTATACGCTGCCGTTCCGCAATACTAACCATCTGGTATACCGGGATAACTGGAATATTCAGCTAACGAAAACCGGCTTTACCAACGCGGCCGGACACTGTCTGGTGATGCGCACCGTATTTAACGGTAAGCCGGTGGCGCTGGTAGTGATGGATGCCTTCGGCAAATACACGCACTTCGCGGATGCGAGCCGCCTGCGTACCTGGATTGAAACAGGAAAAGTGCAGCCTGTCCCGGCCGCGGCATTGACGTATAAAAAGCAGAAAGCGGAGCAGATGGCGACGGCGCAGAACGACTGAGCCGTCAGTCAGCGCCGGGTGGCGGCTTTGCCTTACCCGGCCTACAAACACTAAAAACGGTAACCCAGGTTACCGTTTTGCGTTTATTCCGGCAGCGTCCAGTCACCATCGTTGAGCGGACGCTGCATAATCACCGTATCCCGCCAGTCGCCTTTCTTATAGCCTACGCTGCGCAGCTGACCGACAATCACGAAGCCATGTTTTTTATGCAGACGTAACGAGCCGGCATTGTTATTGCCATCTCCTACCACGGCAATCATCTGCCGCCACGGCCCTTGCTCGCAGCGTGCGATCAGCGCATCTATCAGTGCCGTGCCAAAACCGCGCCCGGTGATGCTGGCATCCACGTAAATCGACTCTTCCAGGGTATAGCGGTAGGCGTGTCGCGGTCGGTAAGGGGTGGCATAGCAGTAGCCCACCACAATGCCGCGGTACAGCGCGATAAGCCACGGTAAACCGTTCTCCGCCACGCTTTTCATGCGATGACGCATTTCGTCAATAGTCGGAGGGACTTCTTCAAATGACGCGCGCCCGTGAAGCACATGCCAGGCATAGATCGCGGCAATGGCATGCACATCATCGGGACGGGCGTCGCGCACTTCCAGCTCGGTCTCGGATAAAACATCAATAGCCGACATGATGTGCCTGCTCCTCGTTATCGAAGGCCGGAGAAACGTTTCTCCGGCGATAAGCCGTTACTCTATTACGATTAAGGAGCGCTTAACAATCTCTCAAATTTGGCTGTAGGAATTAATCAGACGTTTGCGTTATGTGCTGCTCCGCGTCTGCGCTCTCTTTCCAGTATTTCTTCCGCGTTGTTTTACCGATGCCGGGATTCATGCTGTTTGTAGGGTCATTCTCGCGATAAAACTGCTTAAGTGCGTCAGGGGCTTTATAAAGATGTCCGACGTTGTGTTCCGCAGGATATTGTGCGCCGCGTTCACGCAGAAGGGCGAGCATCTGCTCCTTCAGTTCGTGTGCATCGACCCCTTTCTTGACGATGTAATCCTGATGGAAGACATAGCACATAAAGTGGCCGTAATAGAGCTTGTGCACCAGCTTGCTGTCGATTTCCGGCGGCAGGTGTTCAAACCACTCGGTGTCGTTACGCCGCAGGGCGATATCGAGCGCCAGAATATCTTCCACCTCTTCGGAATGTACCGCCTGATATCGGATGGCGGCCCCTGCGGCGGCAAAGCGGTGCAGGAACGCTTTGCTGCCCTCTTCAGGCGTACAGGCAAAGAAATCCCCTTCGGCCGTTTTAAAGAATTCGGTCAGCCAGCTCTGCGCTTCGGCAATTCCGTCTCCGGCCATTTTCAGCAGCAGGTGATGTTCGTACTTGTCGCGCCAGGTTTTCATCCTCTCCGGCAGATGCGCCGGGAAAACGTTGCCCAGCTTCTGCATAAAGCGGTCGGTGAAGTGGGGTTTGAACAGCGACACTTTCTCCAGCATCGCGTCGGTACGGCCCTTCATGGTGAAGAAGAACGGCATTTTGTCGGTGCCGAGCTTGTCGATCATCAGGAAGGTGTCTTTGCCGTAGCGCTCGGCGATGTCGTAAATGTCCCGGTGCATGTATTCGCCCGCCACCGGCAGGTGGGTGAATTCGCCCAGAATATGACGGCGGATCTCCGTCAGAACCTCAGGCTGGTTGGTGCCGATGTAGAATACCTGCTGCTTTTTCTCGGCCGGGAAGGTGTCCAGACGCACAGCAAAAACGGCCAGCTTGCCCGCGCAGCCGGAGGATTCAAACAGGCGATCCGGGTCGGCGTTGTAGCGCGCCGGCGTATCGGCGTTGATATCCCGCACGCGGGTCACGTAGTCATGATCGTGCGCATGGCGACCGTCGTGCTGAACGTCTTCGTCCTTCACGCGATCGTCGTCGAGCTTGCTGAGGATCTGTTCTGGCGTGACGCCGAGATCGATTCCCAGGTGGTTCACCAGCGTCAGCTTGCCGTTTTCGTCAATACGGGCAAACAGGGACATCTCGGTATAGGCGGGGCCGCGCTGCACCAGCGAGCCGCCAGAGTTATTGCAGATCCCACCGACCACCGAGGCGCCAATGCAGGAGGAGCCGATCACCGAGTGCGGTTCGCGGCCCAGCGGCTTAAGCGCTTTCTCGAGGGAGTAGAGCGTCGTGCCGGGGAAAGCGAGCACCTGCTCGCCCTTGTCCAGCAGGTGCAGCTTGTCGAGGCGCAGGGTGCTGATAATCACGATGTCACGATCGTAATCGTTGCCGTTCGGCGTGGAGCCTTCGGTCAGGCCGGTGTTGGCCGCCTGCATTAAAATAATCTTGTCGGCGGCGACGCAGGCGCTCAGGACGCGCCACAGCTCCAGCAGCGTGCCGGGGAAAACCACCGCCAGCGCCTCGCCCTGACCGGAGCGGAAGCCCTTGCGGTAGCGGGCGGTTTTAGCCGGGTCGGCAAGCAGGTGAGAGGAGCCAACCAGGCGCGACAGTTCGTTAATAAAGGTTTTGTTATCGTCAGTTCGAACAGAAGACATCTTCCACTCCTTGTGGTGGGGCAAATTTCTCGCTGTAAAGCATAGCGCGATTAACTGTTAAGCGGTCGAGTATTCACGAGAAAAATCAGAGAATAACCCTGCAACGATCGGAGGGTTTGTGGCACACTGCGCTTTTCGCACGGTATGGCCGAGATCGTCCGGCGGTTATTGATGAGAGAGTAAAACGACATGAAATGGCTATGTTCTGTAGGTGTCGCCGTCAGCCTGGCGCTGCAACCTGCGCTGGCAGAGGATTTGTTTGGCAATCACCCGCTCACGCCTGAAGCGCGGGACGCGTTTGTCACGGAATTGCTCAAGAAAATGACGGTCGATGAGAAAATCGGCCAGCTGCGTCTGATCAGCGTCGGCCCGGATAACCCGAAAGAGGCCATCCGCGAGATGATCAAAGACGGGCAGGTAGGGGCCATCTTTAATACCGTCACCCGCCAGGATATCCGCAAGATGCAGGACCAGGTGATGGATCTCAGCCGCCTGAAAATTCCCCTGTTCTTTGCCTATGACGTGGTGCACGGCCAGCGAACCGTCTTTCCCATCAGCCTCGGCTTAGCGTCTTCCTTTAACCTCGACGCGGTGAAAACCGTCGGGCGCGTGTCGGCTTATGAAGCGGCGGACGACGGGCTGAACATGACATGGGCGCCCATGGTGGACGTCTCGCGCGATCCGCGCTGGGGCCGCGGCTCGGAAGGCTTTGGTGAAGATACGTATTTAACCTCCACGATGGGTAAAACCATGGTGGAAGCGATGCAGGGCAAAAGCCCGGCGGACCGCTACTCGGTGATGACCAGCGTCAAACACTTTGCGGCCTACGGCGCGGTGGAGGGCGGTAAAGAGTACAACACCGTCGACATGAGCCCGCAGCGCCTGTTCAACGACTACATGCCGCCGTACAAGGCAGGGCTGGATGCGGGCAGCGGCGCGGTGATGGTGGCGCTGAACTCGCTGAACGGCACGCCTGCAACCTCTGATTCCTGGCTGCTGAAAGACGTGCTGCGCGACCAGTGGGGCTTTAAGGGCATTACCGTTTCCGACCACGGCGCGATTAAAGAGCTGATCAAACACGGTACCGCCTCCGATCCGGAAGACGCGGTGCGCGTGGCGCTCAAGTCCGGCATCAACATGAGCATGAGCGACGAGTATTACAGCAAGTATCTGCCGGGGCTGGTGAAGAGCGGCAAGGTGACGATGGCGGAGCTGGACGATGCCACCCGTCACGTGCTGAACGTGAAATACGACATGGGGCTGTTTAACGATCCGTACAGCCACCTGGGTCCGAAAGACTCCGACCGGGCAGATACCAATGCCGAAAGCCGCCTGCACCGCAAAGAGGCGCGTGACGTCGCGCGCGAAAGCCTGGTGCTGCTGAAGAACCGCCTCGACACGCTGCCGCTGAAAAAATCCGGCACCATTGCCGTGGTGGGTCCGCTGGCCGACAGCAAGCGCGACGTCATGGGCAGCTGGTCTGCCGCGGGCGTGGCTGACCAGTCCGTGACCGTGCTGACCGGTATCAAGAGTGCCGTTGGTGAAAACGCCAAAGTGATTTACGCCAAAGGGGCGAACGTCACCAACGATAAAGACATCGTGACCTTCCTCAACCAGTACGAGGAAGCGGTGAAGGTCGATCCGCGCACGCCGAAGGAGATGATTGACGAGGCGGTGAACGCCGCGAAGCAGTCTGACGTCGTTGTTGCGGTCGTGGGTGAAGCGCAGGGTACGGCGCACGAAGCCTCCAGCCGAACCGATATCACCATTCCACAGAGCCAGCGCGATCTGATCGCCGCCCTGAAAGCCACCGGCAAGCCGCTGGTGCTGGTGCTGATGAACGGTCGTCCGCTGGCGCTGGTGAAGGAAGACCAGCAGGCTGACGCCATTCTGGAAACCTGGTTCGCCGGTACCGAAGGCGGTAACGCCATCGCCGACGTGCTGTTTGGCAATTACAACCCGTCGGGCAAGCTGCCGATGTCCTTCCCGCGCTCCGTCGGGCAGATCCCGGTGTACTACAGCCACCTGAATACCGGTCGCCCGTACAACGCCGACAAGCCGAACAAGTACACCTCTCGCTACTTCGACGAAGCTAACGGCCCGCTCTATCCGTTTGGTTACGGCCTGAGCTACACCACTTTCAAGGTCTCCGACGTGAAAATGTCGGCGCCGACCCTGAAGCGTGACGGCAAGGTCACCGCCAGCGTTGAGGTGACCAACACCGGCAAGCGCGAAGGGGCTACGGTGATCCAGATGTACGTGCAGGATGTCACCGCGTCGATGAGCCGTCCGGTGAAACAGCTGCGCGGCTTCGAGAAGGTCACGCTGAAGCCGGGGGAAACCAAAACCATCAGCTTCCCGATCGACGTGGATGCGCTGAAGTTCTGGAACCAGCAGATGAAATACGATGCGGAACCGGGCAAATTTAACGTCTTTATCGGCATGGACTCCGCCCGCGTGAATAAAGGCGAGTTCGAGCTGCTGTAACCTTTCCCTCCTTTGCCTCCCCCCGTCCTGCGGGGGAGGCGTCTTACCTTATGCTAAAAAGGCATTTTGACGGTTAATTCCGCCGTTTTAAGCTACGCTTTTCTCTCAAGCCTCTGAAAAAGGCAGCAAAAAAATGAGGATAGCGGAATGACGATTGCAAAGGGGATGTTGGGATCTGCGGTGTTACTGGCGGCGCTGAGCCTGCCGTTACAGGCGGCGGAGCCGGTAAAAGTGGGTTCGAAGATCGATACCGAGGGCGCGCTGCTCGGCAATATCATCTTGCAGGTGCTGGAAAGCCACGGCGTGAAAACGGTCAATAAAGTCCAGCTCGGCACCACGCCCGTCGTGCGCGGCGCGATTACCTCCGGCGAGCTGGATATCTACCCGGAATACACCGGCAACGGCGCATTCTTCTTCAAAGATGAAAACGATCCGGCATGGAAAAACGCCAAAGCCGGGTATGAGAAAGTCAAAAAACTCGACGCGGAACAGAACAAACTGGTCTGGCTGACCCCGGCACCGGCCAACAATACCTGGACTATCGCCGTGCGCAAGGACGTGGCGGAGAAAGGGAAGCTGACTACCCTGGCGGATCTCAGCCGCTACCTGAAAGAGAAGGGCGACTTTAAGCTTGCGGCGTCGGCGGAGTTTATCGAGCGTCCTGACGCGCTGCCCGTGTTTGAAAAAGCCTACGACTTCAAGCTCGACCAGGCGCAGCTTCTCTCGCTGGCGGGCGGGGATACCGCGGTGACCATCAAAGCGGCGGCACAGCAAACTTCCGGCGTGAACGCGGCCATGGCCTACGGCACCGACGGCCCGGTGGCGGCGCTTGGCCTGCAGACCCTGACCGATCCAAAAGGTGTACAGCCAATTTACGCGCCGACCCCGGTGGTGCGTGAGGTGGTGCTGAAAGCGTACCCGGACATTGCAGAATGGCTCAAACCGGTCTTCGAAAAGCTGGATGAAAAAACGCTGCAGCAGCTGAATGCCAGCATTGCCGTCGAGGGGCTGGATGCCAAAAAAGTGGCCGCCGACTTCCTGAAACAACAAGGGCTTGTGAAGTAACGGGAAAAGGCTGTGCCAATAAAATGTCATAACCGCGTCCTGCTGCTGCTGGCCTGCGTGGCCATCGCGGCGGTCGCGTTACCGTTTGTCAACGTTGCCCCAAACCGCCTGATGTCGGGGGAGGGAAAAGCGCTCTGGCAGGTCTGGTCGTTTACGCCGGGGTGGCTGGCGGCGGCGCTGGGCGCGTGGGTGATCCTGTCGCTCTGGCAGGGACGCCTGGCCCAGTGGCTGATGCTGCTTCTCTCTGAAGGGCTGTTTATTCTCCTGTTCTGGAGCGCCGGGCTGGCGGCGACGCATATGGCCTCGGCGGAAAGTCCGCTGGCGAGAACCACTATCGGCAGCGGCCTGTGGCTGTGGCTGGCGCTCTGCCTGCTGGCCTGCAGCGATGCGATTCGTCGACTCATCCCCAGCGCCGTCTGGCGATGGGTGTTCAATGCGCAGATATGGTGTATTCCTTTACTCCTGCTGTTCAGCGGTGAGCTGAACAACCTCTCGCTGTTAAAAGAGTACGCCAACCGTCAGGAGGTGTTTGATGATGCCCTCGCGCAGCACCTGACGATCCTCTTCGGTACGCTCTTTCCGGCGCTTCTGGTTGGGATCCCCCTTGGCATGTGGTGCTATCGCCATCCTTCACGCCAGGGCGGGGTTTTTACCGTGCTCAACGTTATCCAGACCATTCCTTCCGTCGCGCTGTTTGGCCTGCTGATTGCGCCGCTGGCCGGGCTGGTGAAGTCGTTTCCGGCGCTGGGAATGCTGGGAATAGCCGGAACGGGATTAACGCCCGCGCTTATCGCGCTGGTGCTGTATGCCCTGCTGCCGCTGGTGCGCGGCGTGGTCGCAGGCTTAGGCCAGGTCGCACCTGACGTGCTGGAAAGCGCCCATGCGATGGGAATGAGCGCGCGGCAGTGTTTCTGGAAAATTCAGCTGCCGCTGGCGCTGCCTCTGCTGTTGCGCAGCCTGCGGGTGGTGGCGGTCCAGACCGTCGGCATGGCGGTGATTGCGGCGCTGATTGGCGCGGGCGGCTTTGGCGCGCTGGTCTTCCAGGGGCTGCTGAGCAGTGCCCTGGATCTGGTGTTATTGGGCGTGGTGCCCACGATTGCGCTGGCGGTGGTCGTCGACGCACTGTTTGCCTTATGGCTCGCGCTGCTCGGGAGAAGAGCCAATGATTGAATTTCATGATGTCAGTAAAACCTTTGCCGGTCGCCCCGCGGCGAGCCACCTGAACCTGAACTTTGCCGAGGGGGCGTTTTCCGTGCTGATAGGCACCTCGGGGTCGGGCAAGTCCACCACGCTGAAGATGATCAACCGGCTGGTTGAGCATGACAGCGGGCTGATTCGCTTTGCCGGGGAAGAGATCCGCAGCCTGCCGGTGCTGGAGCTGCGCCGTCGGATGGGCTATGCCATACAGTCTATCGGCCTGTTTCCGCACTGGACGGTGGCGCAGAACATCGCCACCGTGCTGCAGCTGGAAAAATGGTCGCGGACGAAAATCGCCGAACGTGTTGATGAGCTGATGGCTCTGCTGGGGCTAGAGCCCGCGCTGCGCGACCGCTATCCGCACCAGCTTTCCGGCGGGCAGCAGCAGCGCGTGGGCGTGGCGCGCGCGCTGGCGGCCAACCCGCAGGTGCTGCTGATGGACGAACCCTTCGGCGCGCTGGATCCGGTCACGCGCGGCGCGCTCCAGGCGGAGATGACCCGCATTCACCGCATTCTCGGACGCACGATCGTTCTCGTGACGCACGATATTGATGAAGCCCTGCGCCTGGCCGACCATCTGGTACTGATGGATCATGGCGAAGTGGTGCAGCAGGGCTCGCCGCTTGAGCTGTTAACCTGGCCGAAGAACGACTTTGTGCGCGAGTTTTTTGGCCGCAGCGAATTGGGCGTCAGGCTGCTCTCCCTGCGAACGGTGAGCGACTATATGCGTCGGGAGGCGGCGCCGGTGAGCGGCGAACCGCTGCAGGCGCAGATGAGCCTGCGGGATGCGCTCTCCGCGTTTGTCGCGCGCCAGTGCGAAGTATTGCCCGTTTCTGATGCCCGGGGCGCGCCGTGCGGCACCTTACACTTTCGCGATCTGCTGGCCGGGGAGGTGACGCGTGAAGGCACTGCGTGATCCGCTTCTCTGGCTGGTAGCGCTCTTTGTCGGCTTACTGTTTCTGATGCCCCACAGCGCGGCGCTGTTTAACAGTCTCTTTCCCGGGCTGCCGCGGCCGGTGTATCAGCAGGAGAGCTTCATTAATCTCGCCCTGGCGCATCTCTGGCTGGTGGCGCTCTCAAGCGCCATCGCGGTTGTGCTGGGCGTGGGGGCGGGCATCGCGGTCACGCGGCCCGCGGGCCGGGAGTTTCGCCCGCTGGTGGAGACGATTGCGGCCATCGGACAGACATTTCCCCCGGTGGCGGTGCTGGCGATAGCGGTGCCGGTGATGGGCTTTGGCCAACAGCCTGCCATCATTGCGCTGATTCTGTACGGCGTATTGCCGGTGCTGCAGGGCATGCTGGCGGGCCTCGCGGCGGTACCTGCGTCCGTGCTGAGCGTGGCGGAAGGGATGGGGATGAGTCGCGGTCAGCGGCTGCGCAAGGTTGAACTGCCGCTAGCGGCACCGGTTATCATTGCCGGGATCCGCACGTCGGTCATCATTAACATTGGGACGGCGACCATTGCGTCGACGGTCGGCGCTAATACGCTGGGCACGCCGATCATTATCGGCTTAAGCGGGTTTAATACGGCGTATATTGTGCAGGGAGCGCTGCTGGTTGCGCTGGCGGCAATCGTCGTCGATCGCGCTTTTGAGCGGCTGGCGCTGTACCTCAGCCGACACCGCCGCGAACAATAAACGAGTACCCTGCCAGCATCACGCCGCCGATACCGCTTACGGCCATCAGGACAAAAAGGGTAATAATGGCCAGTTTGGTTGCCTTCATCATGTGCTCCTGTTGTTAACGGAACAATTATACGGTGAAGCGCAGCTGTTAATGAACCATTAAATGCCGTTATGGCTCATCCGGACCAAGGGAATAGACCGGGTAACCATTCTCACGCCATTCCGTCAGCAGCTGTTGCTGCGAGGCGGACGGCACTTCGCCACACCAGACCAGCAGGGTCTGGCCGTCGAAAAACTCAGGTCTGAGCTGCGCCAGCGAGTGCGCCAGAACATCCACGCGCCAGCCCTTCTGGGTGGCAATCCACGCTTCCAGCCACAGGCGGGTGGTGTCGTGTACGTTCCAGCCGACAACCAGCGCATCTTTTCCGGCTTTGTTCTTCGCTGAGGCAAGGCAGACGGCAATGTAGTTGATCAGCACGCCGTCGAGCATGCTGAGCAGCGCCTGCAGGGTGGACTGCTGGCACTGCAGGCGTCGCCGGAGCGGAATGAAAAGATGGGAGATCAGCGTCTGCGCCGGATAATCGCGACCCTGCTCTTTTATCCATCCACGCAGGCGCTGCAGGTTGCCCGCCTGCAGGAGCCGCAGCAGGGTTTCCTGTTGTTCGCGCCAGAGATGTTGCGTATCCGGGTCGTCGTGGCTCAGCAGGGACTTCACTTTCCCAACCTGCACGCCGTTGTCGATCCAGCTTTTGATTTCGCGAATGCGGTCGATATCGTCATCATTAAAAAGGCGATGCCCACCGTCGGTCCTCTGCGGTTTGAGTAATCCATACCGTCGCTGCCACGCCCGTAGGGTAACGGGATTGATATCACAAAGGAGTGCCACTTCACCGATCGTGTAAAGCGCCATATTCGCCCCCTGGCTTACGCGTCCCCAGCTTAACTGTAGACCCACTTTGCCGAACCAGGAAGAATTGATTGTTTTTTACGCAAAGAATGCGAAGCGTATGCGATATTCTGAAAAAGGTGTGATAACGGGCACGATTTTGCGCTTTTTTGGGATGCTTCAAAGAAAGTTGAGCCGCATCCGTGTATGTTACGCGTTTTTTAGCGTGTGCGGTTTTGAGTATGTACGAGTTTAACCTGGTGCTGCTGTTGCTTCAGCAGATGTGCGTGTTTCTGGTCATTGCCTGGCTGATGAGCAAAACGCGCCTGTTTATCCCGCTGATGCAGGTCACCGTCCGTCTGCCGCACAAATTCCTCTGCTACGTCGTATTTTCCATATTCTGCATTATGGGGACCTGGTTTGGTCTTCATATCGAAGACTCTATTGCCAATACGCGCGCTATCGGCGCGGTGATGGGCGGGCTGCTCGGCGGTCCCGTCGTCGGGGGGCTTGTTGGCTTAACCGGGGGGCTGCATCGCTATTCCATGGGCGGGATGACGGCGCTGAGCTGTATGATCTCCACGATCGTTGAAGGGCTTCTCGGCGGTCTGGTGCACAGCTATATGATTAAGCGCGGTCGCCCGGACAAGGTATTTAGTCCGCTGACCGCCGGTGCCATTACCTTTGTGGCCGAAATGGCGCAGATGGCGATCATTCTGCTGATTGCCCGTCCGTTTGAGGATGCGCTGCACCTGGTCAGCAGCATTGCCGCTCCGATGATGGTGACCAATACCGTGGGCGCGGCGCTGTTTATGCGCATTCTGCTCGACAAGCGCGCCATGTTTGAGAAGTACACCTCGGCCTTTTCCGCCACGGCGCTGAAGGTTGCCGCCTCGACGGAAGGGATCCTGCGCCAGGGGTTCAACGAAGAGAACAGCATGAAGGTGGCCCAGGTGCTCTACAAGGAGCTGGATATCGGCGCGGTGGCGATAACCGATCGGGAAAAGCTGCTGGCCTTTACCGGTACGGGCGACGATCACCATCTGCCGGGCAAGCCGATCTCCTCAGCCTATACGCTGCGCGCCATCGAAACCGGCGAGGTGGTGTATGCCGACGGTAACGAAGTGCCTTACCGCTGTTCGCTGCATCCCCAGTGCAAGCTGGGCTCCACGCTCGTGATTCCGCTGCGCGGCGAGAATCAGCGGGTGATGGGCACCATCAAGCTGTATGAGGCGAAAAAACGTCTGTTCAGCTCCATCAACCGCACGCTGGGGGAGGGGATCGCCCAGCTGCTGTCCGCGCAAATCCTCGCCGGGCAGTATGAGCGGCAGAAAGCCCTGCTGACGCAGTCGGAGATTAAGCTGCTGCATGCCCAGGTCAATCCGCATTTCCTGTTCAACGCCCTCAATACGCTTAAAGCGGTGATCCGCCGCGACAGCGATCAGGCCGCGCAGCTGGTGCAGTTTCTGTCGACCTTTTTCCGCAAGAACCTGAAGCGGCCGTCGGAGATCGTGACCCTCGCCGATGAGATTGAGCACGTGAATGCCTATCTGCAGATTGAGCAGGCGCGTTTCCAGTCGCGTCTGCAGGTGTCTCTCTCCGTGCCGGACGAGCTGGCGTATCAGCATCTTCCGGCCTTTACCCTGCAGCCGATTGTCGAAAACGCCATTAAGCACGGTACATCACAGCTGCTGGGAAGGGGGGAGATAACCATTGCCGCCAGCCGATTCAACCATCACCTGGTGCTGGATATTGAAGATAATGCCGGGCTTTATCAGCCTTCCGCCTCCGGCGGATTAGGGATGAGCCTGGTGGATAAACGTCTGCGCGCCCATTTTGGCGACGACTGTGGCATTACCGTCGCCTGCGAGCCCGACCGATTTACCCGTATTACCGTACGACTGCCGCTGGAGGAAAACGCATGTTAAGAGTGCTGATTGTGGATGACGAGCCGCTGGCACGGGAAAACCTGCGCGTTCTGCTGCAGGAGCAGCCGGATGTTGAGATTGTGGGGGAATGCGCCAACGCCATTGAGGCTATCGGCGCGGTGCACAAGCTGCGCCCGGACGTGCTGTTCCTCGATATTCAGATGCCCCGCATCAGCGGGCTGGAGATGGTCGGCATGCTTGACCCGGAACATCGTCCCTACATCGTGTTTCTGACGGCGTTCGACGAATATGCCGTTAAGGCCTTTGAGGAGCATGCGTTTGATTATTTACTCAAGCCGATTGAAGAGAAGCGTCTGGATAAAACGCTCAACCGTTTACGCCAGGAGCGCACCGTGCAGGACGTCACGCTGCTGGCGGAGAACCAGCAGCCGCTGAAGTTTATTCCCTGCACCGGGCACAGCCGGATCTATCTTCTGCAGATGGATGATGTGGCCTTTGTCAGCAGCCGCCTGAGCGGGGTATTTGTTACCAGCGCGGAAGGGAACGAAGGGTTTACCGAGCTGACCCTGCGCACGCTGGAGAGCCGCACGCCGCTGATTCGCTGTCACCGCCAGTACCTGGTGAATATGGCGCATCTGAAGGAGATCCGCCTGGAAGATAACGGCCAGGCCGAGCTGGTGCTGCGCGCCGGGCAAACCGTCCCGGTCAGCCGCCGCTACCTGAAGAGTTTGAAAGAGGCGATTGGGCTGTAAAGCTGGTACACTGCGCGCCATTGCATCATCGACATTCGAAGGCTCTATGCTAAGTAACGATATTCTTCGTAGCCTGCGCTACACCCTGAAAGCGAACAATAACGACATGGTGCGCATTCTTGCGCTGTCCGACATGGAATCCACGTCTGCGAGTTTTGACACGTGGATGACCAAAGAAGACGAAGAGGGGTTTGTCCGCTGTCCTGATATCATTCTGTCGGGCTTCCTGAACGGCCTGATTTACGATAAGCGCGGCAAAGATCCGGCCGCGCCAGAGCTGGCGCTGGAGCGTCGGGTGAACAACAACACGGTGCTGAAAAAGCTGCGTATCGCGTTCTCGCTGAAAACGGACGATATCGTGGCGATCATGACCGAGCAAAAATTCCGCGTATCCGTGCCGGAAGTGACCGCCATGATGCGCGCACCGGATCATAAAAACTACCGCGAGTGCGGCGACCAGTTTCTGCGTAATTTCCTGCGCGGGCTGACCCACCGGGTGCATCACCCGAAGGCGTGATGTTTAGCCGGGTGGCGGCTTCGCCTTACCCGGCCTACAAAACCCGTAGGCCCGTGCAGGCGTAGCGCCGCCGGGCAAAAAAAAGCCGGAGATAATCTCCGGCTTTTTTGTTATTTCACCTGCTGACCCGGCTTCGCGCCTTCGTCAGGGCTTAACAGGAAGATATCTTTCCCGCCAGGGCCTGCGGCCATCACCATCCCCTCAGAGATGCCGAAGCGCATTTTACGCGGCGCCAGGTTCGCCACCATCACGGTCTGACGGCCGATCAGCACCTGCGGATCCGGATAGGCAGAACGGATGCCGGAGAAGACGTTGCGCTTCTCGCCGCCCAGATCCAGCGTCAGGCGCAGCAGCTTGTCAGAGCCGTCCACAAACTCCGCGTTCTCGATCAGCGCCACGCGCAGGTCGACTTTGGCGAAATCGTCAAAGGTAATGGTTTCCTGAATCGGATCGTCCGCCAGCGGGCCGGTGACCGGTGCCGCAGCCGCCTTCACTTCTTCTTTGGATGCTTCCACCAGGGCTTCAACCTGCTTCATCTCGATGCGGTTGTACAGCGCCTTGAAGGTGTTCACCTTGTGGCCGAGCAGCGGCTGCTGAATAGCATCCCAGGTCAGTTCGGTGTTCAGGAACGCTTCAGCGCGGGCTGCCAGCTGCGGCAGAACCGGCTTCAGCCAGGTCATCAGCACGCGGAACATGTTCAGACCCATGGTGCAGATCGCCTGCAGGTCGGCGTCACGGCCTTCCTGTTTCGCGACCACCCACGGGGCCTGCTCGTCCACATAGCGGTTGGCAACGTCGGCCAGCGCCATGATTTCACGAATCGCTTTACCGAATTCACGGCTTTCCCAGGCTTCGCCAACCGCAGCGGCGGCATCGGTGAAGGTTTTATACAGCACCGGATCGGCCAGTTCGGCAGAAAGCACGCCGTCAAAGCGCTTGGCGATAAAGCCCGCGTTACGGGACGCCAGGTTCACCACCTTGTTCACGATGTCCGCGTTCACGCGCTGCACGAAATCTTCCAGGTTCAGGTCGATATCGTCGATGCGGGAAGAGAGCTTCGCGGTGTAGTAGTAGCGCAGGCTGTCCGCGTCGAAGTGGTTCAGCCAGGTGCTGGCCTTGATGAACGTCCCGCGGGACTTGGACATCTTGGCGCCGTTCACCGTCACGTAGCCGTGAACAAACAGGTTGGTTGGCTTGCGGAAGTTGCTGCCTTCCAGCATGGCCGGCCAGAACAGGCTGTGGAAGTAAACGATGTCTTTACCGATGAAGTGGTACAGCTCGGCAGTGGAGTCTTTCTTCCAGTATTCGTCGAAGCTGACGGTGTCGCCACGCTTGTCGCACAGGTTCTTGAAGGAGCCCATGTAGCCGATTGGCGCGTCCAGCCAGACGTAGAAGTATTTGCCCGGCGCGTTCGGGATTTCGAAGCCAAAGTACGGCGCATCGCGGGAGATATCCCACTGCTGCAGGCCGGATTCGAACCACTCCTGCATCTTGTTCGCTACCTGCTCCTGCAGCGCGCCGCTGCGGGTCCATGCCTGCAGCATTTCGCTGAAGGACGGCAGGTCAAAGAAGAAGTGCTCGGAGTCACGCATCACAGGCGTGGCGCCGGAAACCACGGATTTCGGCTCGATAAGCTCGGTTGGGCTGTAGGTCGCGCCGCACACTTCGCAGTTATCGCCGTACTGGTCCGGGGATTTACATTTCGGACAGGTGCCTTTGACGAAGCGGTCCGGCAGGAACATGCCTTTTTCCGGATCGTACAGCTGAGAGATGGTGCGGTTTTTGATAAAACCGTTCTCTTTCAGACGGGTGTAGATCAGCTCCGACAGCTCGCGGTTTTCGTCGCTGTGCGTGGAGTGATAGTTGTCATAGCTGATGTCAAAGCCAGCAAAATCGGTCTGATGCTCCTGACTCATTTCGGCAATCATCTGCTCCGGGGAGATCCCCAGCTGCTGTGCTTTCAGCATGATCGGCGTGCCGTGGGCATCGTCCGCACAGATGAAGTTAACCTCGTGGCCGCGCATTCGCTGGTAACGGACCCAGACATCAGCCTGGATATGCTCCAGCATGTGGCCGAGGTGGATTGAGCCGTTGGCGTACGGCAGTGCGCACGTTACCAGAATTTTCTTCGCGACTTGAGTCATAGTAGGCATTACTTCTTTTAACTGTGAAAAGGGTTTTTGATATTACCAAAAGGGGCATTATTAAGTAAGCACAAACCACGGCCTTTCAGGTAAACTTGTTCATCTAAGGTCTTATTCACAAGAACAAAGGAGTCGGGATGAGTTCTCAATCCCAGGCCAAATCACCGGAAGCCTTACGAGCAATGGTCGCCGGGACGCTGGCTAACTTTCAGCATCCAACCCTGAAGCACAATCTCACTACGCTGAAAGCGTTACACCACGTTGCCTGGCTGGACGACACGCTGCACGTTGAGCTGCAGATGCCGTTCGTCTGGACCAGCGCCTTTGACGCGCTGAAAGAGCAGACCAGCGCCGAGCTGCTGCGCATTACCGGCGCGAAGGCGATCGACTGGAAGCTGAGCCACAGCATCGCCACGCTGAAGCGCGTGAAAAACCAGCCTGGCGTCAACGGCGTGAAAAACATCATTGCCGTCAGCTCGGGCAAGGGCGGGGTGGGGAAATCCTCTACCGCCGTAAACCTGGCGCTGGCGCTGGCAGCGGAAGGGGCAAAGGTCGGTATTCTGGATGCTGACATCTACGGTCCGTCTATTCCAAATATGTTAGGCGCGGAAAACCAGCGTCCAACCTCACCGGACGGCACCCACATGGCACCGATCATGGCGCACGGTCTGGCGACCAACTCCATCGGTTACCTGGTGACTGACGATAACGCCATGGTCTGGCGCGGCCCGATGGCCAGCAAAGCGCTGCTGCAGATGCTGCAGGAGACGATGTGGCCGGAGCTGGATTATCTGGTGCTGGACATGCCGCCGGGGACCGGTGACATCCAGCTCACGCTGGCGCAGAACATTCCGGTGACGGGTGCCGTTGTGGTGACCACGCCGCAGGATATCGCGCTGATCGACGCCAAAAAAGGCATCGTGATGTTCGAGAAGGTGGAAGTGCCGGTGCTCGGTATCGTTGAGAACATGAGCATGCACATCTGCAGCAACTGCGGTCACCACGAACCTATCTTCGGTACGGGCGGGGCAGAAAAACTGGCTGCGAAGTATCACACCCAACTGCTGGGACAGATGCCGCTGCACATTACCCTGCGTGAAGATCTGGACAGCGGCAAGCCGACGGTCGTCAGCCGTCCGGACAGCGAATTTGCAGAGATGTATCGTCAGCTGGCGGGACGCGTTGCGGCGCAGCTTTACTGGCAGGGCGAAGTCATCCCGGGCGAAATCGCGTTCCGCGCGGTGTAATACCTCTTCGCTTAGTGCCGGGTGGCGGCTTCGCCTTACCCGGCCTACGAAATACGGTTTTGTAGGTCAGGTAAGCGAAGCGCCACCTGACTTTACCCAAGCCGATAGTGCATCAAATAATACTCTCCCTCCGGAGAATCCCCCGTCGCCTCAATGTGCCAGCCGTGCCGCTGGTAAAACGCGACAGCCCGCGCATTCTTCACCAGACACTTAAGCGAACCTGTACTGGTAAACGTCTTCTGCACCTGTTCCAGAAGCATTTTCCCGACGCCGTGGCTTTGATACTGCGGGTCAACAAAGAGGTTGTGCAGAAAATTATCGTTCGCCCAGACGGAGGCAAAGCCCAGGCGATGGCCGTTCTGCGTGGCAACCCAAATCACTTCGTCACGGGTGGCCGCGTCAAAGTCTTCAAGCTGCCAGTCTGAACTGTCCAGCCATGGCCAGGCCTCACGCCGGGCGTGGAGAAAGAGCGTGCGCAGGAAAGGACGATCGCTTTCCTGCCAGGGGCGGATCAGAATGGTCTTAGCGGTGATAGAAAATATCTCCGTTATAGGCTTTGTAGATTTTGCCGTCCGCATCGCCGATCAGCACGTAGTTCTCGCCCATGTAGGTCCAGTGGGTTCCGGCATCCGGGGCCGGCAGGTTACGCAGCTGGTACTGTTTGATGGTGTACTCCGGCGTTTGATACTGCGCCGGCGCCGTGTCGCCAATCTTGAATTTCGTGAAGTCAGCGATGAACTCTTGTTCTTCATAGGCCTTGATGCCGGAGGGTGCAGCGGCCGTTTGCGGGGCAGAGAATGCGGATCCCGCCAGAGACAGTAATACACCCAGAAGCAGCAGTTTACGCTTAGCCATTTTTTCTCCAGTGATATCGTTACAGATACTTTTCGTCTGCGGGACGTCGAAAGCGAAGCAGACAGTCCATTTTAAGTATCAACGCAGGGTATGTTTGAAAAAAAATGTAACAAAAGTGGACGGTTTTGTGTAGCCCAATTGCGTGATGTTTATCAGTGTCGGGAATATTGTCGATGCATTATATTTTTAATATTTATCATTTCATTAATTAATTCTGAAAATAACTTTCCATATCAAAGTTAGAAAGCGAGGCGAATGCTTTCTCTCTGAAGAGCATTTAATATTGCCTCCGGATGAAGCGTGCTGACATCCGTTTTTTTAACCAGGTCGAGTATAGGATCTGTTTTTTAAAGCGCGGGTGAGGTGTGTTTTATAAGGGCAGGAAGTTCATCTCTCATAAGCATAATTGATTACATTTCATGGGGTTGGATTGGGTCTTTTTACAGGCTTAACGATAAACGCAACGTTAAAAAGAAATATTTATATTAATGAAAAGTACAACTGCATTTTCGCTGTTATTTCTCAGTATTAGTCAGTTAACAGGGTGTGTTTTTTCACCTGGTCAGAACTTAAGTGTGTCAGGTAAGAAAGTTATTTCGGCGAAAGAGGCAAATTATCAGCTTGATAAGCGCGTGGAAATTTTTCCGCTGACGCCGGAGTGGATTGAAAAACTGCGTCCGCCCGTGTCGAAATCTCAGGCAAATCCTAATCTGGACAAGCAGATCAAAAACTGGGAATACCGTATTGGTGCAGGCGACATCCTGACGGTCACCGTCTGGGATCACCCTGAATTAACAACGCCCGCAGGACAATATCGTAGCGCGAGCGATACAGGCAACTGGGTCAACGCTGACGGTACGCTCTTTTATCCCTATGTCGGTAAACTGCGGGTGGCAGGAAAAACGGTTTCACAGGTACGTGAAGAGATTACGGCTCGACTGGATAGCGTCATTGAGAGCCCGCAGGTGGACGTCAGCGTAGCCTCCTTCCGTTCACAAAAAGCCTACGTCACCGGAGAGGTGGAAAAATCGGGTCAACAGCCGATAACCAATATTCCGCTGACGGTGATGGATGCGATTAACGCCGCGGGTGGGCTCTCGGCGGATGCCGACTGGCGTAACGTCGTGCTCACACATAATGGACAGGACGCCCACCTCTCACTCTATGCCCTGATGCAGCATGGCGATTTGACCCAAAATAAGCTGCTTTATCCTGGCGATATCCTGTTTGTTCCCCGGAACGACGCGCTGAAAGTGTTCGTAATGGGCGAGGTGGTGAAACAGAGCACCCTTAAGATGGATCGTAGCGGCATGACGTTGGCCGAGGCCCTGGGCAATGCCGGGGGGCTTAACCAAAATATGGCCGATGCAACCGGCATTTTTGTTATTCGCCAGGTATCGAAAAAAGGTGACACCGACAAAATCGCCAATATCTATCAGCTGAATGCGGAAGATGCTTCAGCCATGGTGCTGGGTACGGAATTCCAGCTTGAGCCGTATGACATTGTCTACGTCACCACGGCACCGCTATCGCGCTGGAATCGCGTGATCTCCCAACTGGTGCCCACCATCAGCGGCGTACATGACCTGACCGAAACCGTTCGTAACATCCGATCGTGGCCGTAGTCATGTTCCATTCAATCTTAGTGGTCTGCACCGGCAATATTTGCCGCTCACCCATTGGTGAGCGGCTATTGCGTCAGCAATTACCCGGCAGGCAGGTTACCTCTGCAGGTATTTTCGGACTAGAAGGACGCCCGGCGGATGCGAGTGCGCAGGCTGTGGCCTTGCGTCACGGCCTTTCGCTGGAGGGGCACGTTGCCCGCAGGGTGACGTGCAGTCTGTTGCAACAGTCCGACTTGATTCTGGTGATGGAGCCGGAACACCTTCGTTTTATTGCCACAATGGCCCCGGAGAACCGGGGAAAATCGCTGCTATTTGGACAATGGCTGGAAACCCAGGACATTCCCGACCCGTATCGCAAAAGCCGTGAAGCCTTTGAATATGTTTTCGGGCAATTGGGGAAAGCCAGTCAGGAATGGGCTCGTCGTTTGAGTTAACAAGGAATGAAGCCGTAATGTCGTCTTCTAAATCAGACAAATATAGTGCTGCGACACCGCAGAATAACGAAATGGATCTCATTCAGTTGCTTGCTGAGATGTTCGATCACCGGGTAATGATCGCGTGTGTTACGCTTCTGTTCACGGTATGTGCGGGAATCTACGCCTTCAGCGTCACGCCGGTTTATCAGGCTGATGCCCTGGTGCAGGTCGAAGCGAAGCAGGGCAACGCGCTGCTCAAGAACCTGACCTCGCTCAGATCCGATCTCTCACCCGATGTCGCTCCAGAACTTTTACTCCTTAAATCACGGATGGTCCTCGGACAGACCGTTGATCGGTTAGGGCTGACCTACGAGGTTAATAGGCGCTTGTTCCCCGTCATTGGGGCTTTCTGGGAGCACGTTCACGGGCGCAACCCCGCTGAAATCACGATTGGCTCGCTGAATATTCCGTCTGTGGAGGGGGATCCACAAACGCTTTTACTCACTGCTCTCGAGCAAGGGCGATATCGTCTTGAGGGACAAACGCTTGAGGCTGAGGGCGTTGTTGGAAAAGCGCTACTTAAAGAGGGCGTCTCTCTTCTGGTGACCTCCCTCAATGCGGCACCGGGAACCCAGTTTACCCTCAGCATCGTTACCAGGCTTGAGGCGATCAACGCCATTCAGAGCAGACTGACGGTTGTGGAGTCGTCGAAACAGAGTGGAATGATCACCTTAACGTTAACGGGTGACGATCCCGGCAAGACCGCTACGGTACTTAATACGATTGCCGAAAATTTTCTCAGCCAGAACATTGCGCGCCAGGAAGCTAAAGATTCCCGTAGCCTCACGTTCTTACAGGATCAGTTACCTAAAATCAGTCGCGAACTGGATGAAGCCGAGGCGCGACTGAATGCTTATCGAGAGCAAAGCGATTCGGTCGATTTATCTCTTGAGGCAAAGTCGGTTCTTGATCAGGTGGTTAACGTGGAAAATCAGCTTAACGCGCTGACGTTTCGCGAGGCAGAGGTCTCTCAGCTGTTCAAAAAGGGCCATCCCACCTACCGTGCTTTACTGGAGAAAAAACAAACGCTTGAGCGGGAACGCGCGCGCCTGTATAGCCGCGTCTCCTCAATGCCATCCACGCAGCAGGAAATATTACGCCTGAGTCGTGATGTTGAATCCGGGCGCGCCGTATACATGCAGTTGCTGACGCGTCAGCAAGAGCTGAGCATCTCGCGCTCCAGCGCTATCGGGAATGTGCGGATCATAGACCCGGCGGTGACGCAGCTGGCCCCTGTCAAACCGCGCAAAGCCCTCATCACTCTGTTTGGTATGATGATAGGGCTGCTCCTCTCTGCCGGAACGGTTTTAGTGCGTTCCGCCTTCAAGCGGGGCATTACCTCGTCAGAACAACTTGAAGAATTCGGGATGCCGCTGCTGGTAACGCTTCCGCGCTCGGTATGGTTATGGAAAAAAACGCACCTGCGCAGGAGAAACCTGTTTACTTCCCACTGGAAGCACAGGATATCCAACGTGCCTTTCCTGCCCATTGACCGTCCGGCTGATACGTTTGTCGAGGCGATGCGTGGGCTGCGCACCAGTTTGCATTTTACCATGATGGATACCGCAAACCGGGTTGTCGTGGTGTCTGGCCCCACGCAGGACTGCGGAAAGACGCTGGTCAGTACTTCACTGGCGTCGATTGTGGCACAGGCCGGACAGCGGGTGCTGTTTGTTGATGCGGATATGCGCAAAGGGTATGTCCACAATGTGTTCAGGCTGAACAATCATCGGGGGTTGTCCTGCGTGCTCGACGGAACCGTTGAGTGGCAGGAGGCGGTTCAACGCTTTGAGAAAGGCGGTTTTGATGTACTGACCTGCGGACCTCAACCTACGCATCCCGTTGACCTGCTCATGAGTGATCGCTTCCAGGATGTGATGGCGCAGATTGAAAAGCGGTATGACATCGTGATTATCGACACTCCACCTGTGCTTGCCGTGACGGATGCTTTGCTGATCGCCAGAGCAGCAGCCACTACGCTGCTGGTCGCCCGCTTTGGTAAAACCAGCGTGAAAGAGATCGAGACCAGCCTTAAGCGTATGGAACGGATGAACGTAAAGGTGAATGGCGTGATCCTCAATGACATTGTGAAATCGGCGGCGCTCTATTACAACTCGGGGTATAGCGCTTACGACTATGGCTATACCCGGGAGTAACCCTGGCGCGACATTTCTTTACAGCGTGATGGTGTATTGCCCGTTAAGATGACCTTCGTTAAAACGCGAGGTCACAATGGATAACCGCAAAATCAATCGACTGCGCCGCTGGGCGCGGGAAGGGGTAATACTCGTTCTGCTGACGCTGGCCGTGGCGTGGGGAGTTGATCAATACCGAAAACCGACACTCCCCGCCAGTTTTAGTGCAACGCCGATGACGAGCATCGACGGAAAAATGCATGATATTGCGGCGCTCAGCCAGGAGCGTCCGCTGCTGATCTACGTCTGGGCGACCTGGTGCAGCATTTGCCGTTACACCACGCCTGCGGTTAATCAGCTGGCAGAAGAGGGCGGGAACGTGGTGAGTATCGCCATGCGCTCTGGTGATAACGCAAAGCTTGCACGCTGGGTTGACAAGAAACAGCTTAAAATGCCGGTGATAAACGATGAAAACGGTGCGCTGTCGCAGGCGTGGCAGGTGAGCGTGACGCCGACGTTAGTCATTGTATCGAAGGGGAACGTGGTCAGTACCACAACGGGCTGGACGAGCTACTGGGGATTAAAAATCAGGATGTGGTGGGCGGGCTTATAAGAATAACCCCTCTCCCGGCGGGAGAGGGGTTTTATATTACTTAGCCAGAACTTCCTGCGCGGTGCGCTCAACCAGAGACAGCAGGATTTTGATATCTTCCAGCGTCACGGTTGGGTTCAGCAGCGTCAGCTTCAGGCAGGTCACGCCGTTATGCTCGGTCACGCCGACGTTTGCACGGCCGGATTCCAGCAGCGCATCACCAATTTTCTGGTTCAGCAGGGCGATACCGGCATCATCTGCCTGCACCTCGCCACGGAAGCGGAACAGCACGCTTGCCAGCTGCGGCTGCATAACCAGTTCCAGCGCAGGCTGCGCTTTCACGTACGGCGCAACCTGCTGTGCCAGGGTCACGCCGTGATCGATGATCGCCGCGTATTGCTCCTGACCCAGCGCTTCCAGGCTCATCCACAGCTTCAGCGCGTCGAAACGACGGGTGGTCTGCAGAGATTTGGAGACCAGGTTCGGCACGCCGGCTTCTTCGTCGAACTCAGAGTTCAGGTAAGCCGCCTGATAGCGCATCAGCTCATAGTGGCGCGCTTCTTTCAGCAGGAACGCGCCGCAGCTGATGGTCTGGAAGAACTGCTTGTGGAAGTCCAGGGTGACGGAATCCACCAGCTCAATGCCGTCCAGGTAGTGACGATACTGCTCAGACATCAGCAGCGCGCCGCCCCAGGCCGCATCAACGTGTACCCAGATGTTCTGCTTCGCCGCCAGTTCAGCAATGGCGCGCAGCGGATCGATAGCACCGGCATCGGTGGTACCTGCCGTTGCGACGATCGCCAGAATCTGCTCGCCGTTCGCATTGCACTGTTCGATTTTCGCCGCCAGATCGGTCAGATCCATGCGGGAGAATTCGTCCGTTTTCACCTGCACCACGGACTGGTAGCCCAGACCCATCAGCGCCATGTTTTTCTGCACGGAGAAGTGCGCGTTTTCAGAGCACAGTACGCGGATCTTACGCAGATCGCCCACCAGACCGTCCTGCTGAACGGAGTGACCCTGACGCGCAAAGAACGCATCGCGCGCCAGCATCAGGCCCATCAGGTTGCTCTGGGTTCCGCCGCTGGTGAAGACACCGGCGTCGCCAGCCTGATAACCCACGCGGGTACGCAGCCACTCGATCAGTTTGATCTCGATGATGGTTGCGGACGGGCTTTGATCCCAGGAGTCCATACTCTGGTTAGTGGCGTTGATCAGCACTTCCGCCGCCTGGCTTACGACCAGGCTTGGGCAGTGCAGGTGCGCCACACACTGCGGGTGATGAACGGACAGGCTGTCTTTCAGGAAGAACTCCACGGCGCGTTCAATCGCCGCTTCGTTGCCCAGCCCTTTCGGGTTGAAATCCAGCTTAATACGGTCGCGCAGTTCCGCGACCGTTTTGCCCTGGTACATCTCAGGCTGTTTCAGCCACTGCATCACAGCCTGAGTGCTTTGTTCAATCGCCTGCTGGTAAGCTTCAATGCTCTGCGCAGAGGAGAACAAAATTGGGTTTGAATCAGACATCGTAATCAATAACTCCGGTTACGCCGGGCGAACGCCCGCAGCAAGCAGTGCCTGCTCAAATTTATCCAGGAAGATCTTCAGCTCTTCATCGCTGATCAGCAGAGAAGGCAGCAGACGCAGAACGATACCGTTACGACCACCGCGCTCCAGAATCAGACCGGCTTCGAAGCACTTCTTCTGAATCAGTGCAGACAGCTCGCCGTCGCCCGGGAAGCAGCCCATGTGGTCAGCGGCTTCGTGCGGCTTAACGATCTCAATACCGATCATCATGCCCAGACCGCGAACGTGACCGATAACCGGATAACGTTTCGCCATCTCTTTCAGCTGGCCTTTCAGCCATTCGCCCTGTGCCGCCACTTTGCCTGCGATGTTCTGGTCTTTCAGGATTTTCAGCGTCGTCAGACCGGTTGCCATCGCCAGCTGGTTGCCGCGGAAGGTACCGGTGTGGTGACCTGGCGCCCATGCGTCGAACTGCTTTTTGATACCGAGTACGGCCAGCGGCAGACCGCCACCGACTGCTTTAGACATCACGATGATGTCTGGCTCGATGCCCGCGTGTTCGAAGGCGAAGAATTTACCGGTACGGGCAAAGCCAGCCTGAACTTCGTCGAGGATCAGCAGAATGCCGTGTTCCTGAGTCACTTTACGGATGCGCTGCAGCCACTCAGCCGGAGCCGGGTTCACGCCGCCTTCGCCCTGAACCGCTTCCAGGATCACCGCAGCAGGTTTACGCACGCCGCTTTCAACGTCGTTGATCAGGTTATCGAAGTAGTAAGTCAGCGCTTTCACGCCCGCTTCACCACCGATACCCAGCGGGCAACGGTATTCGTGCGGGTAAGGCATGAACTGCACTTCTGGCATCATACCGTCTACCGCTTCTTTCGGAGACAGGTTGCCGGTCACGGACAGTGCGCCGTGGGTCATGCCGTGGTAACCACCAGAGAAGCTGATGATACCGCTACGGCCGGTCACTTTTTTCGCCAGCTTCAGCGCTGCTTCAACGGCGTCAGCACCGGATGGACCGGTGAACTGCAGGCAGTACTCTTTGCCCTGGCCAGGCAGCAGAGAGAGCAGGTATTCGGAAAACGCGTCTTTCAGAGGCGTTGTCAGATCCAGAGTATGTAACGGCAAGCCGCTGGTAATGACATTTTGGATGCTTTTCAGCACATCAGGATGGTTATGGCCAAGCGCAAGGGTCCCTGCACCTGCTAAACAGTCAAGGTATTCTTTATTATCTGCATCGGTGATCCACACGCCTTCTGCTTTAGTGATGGCTAAAGGCAGTTTGCGCGGATAACTCCTGACGTTAGATTCAAACTCGGCCTGACGGGCCAGATAGGTTTCGTTGCTTTTGTGGGCATCTACGGTGTCAATACGGACTTTATCCGTCATCATATCACTCCTACAACCGCCGCTTCGTTATGAGCCACGATTGAATAAAAAGTTAAAAAACAGAAGGGGCCTGAAAAAAACGCCGCCAATATAGAGCCTTTTGCCACGGGGCTCAATGGTTAATTTGTTTACTGTTTTGTGACACGTGTGTATAGCGAGGAAATATCCCCTTTTTTAAAATGAAAATTGTATTTTATGCCAAATAAAAACAGCTAGTTACAGGCTATTTGCCCGGTGTGTAAAGCCGCAGAAAAGAGTGTGACAAATCGTGCCATTGAACGGCATAAAAGGAGGGAAGCTTTCCCTGTTTATCCGGCAGGTGCAGAAAACGGTGCTCACGTTGCCTGTGCAACGGAATCACGCAGTAAAAATGGACTTTCTACGCGCGTGGTTTCCTGATGTTCTTCACCGTTAATAATATGCAGGGCGCTCAGGCGACCAATTTCATAGTGCGGCAGTTGTACCGTCGTGAGAGGAGGAAGGAACAACTCCCCAATGCCCACCATATTGTCATAGCCGATCACCGCGACGTCGTCCGGTATACGAAGCCCTTGTCCCAGTAGCGTCTGGTACACCATAAACGCGATACGATCGTTACCGCAGATAACGGCGTCGAACCTGGGAATGCCATTCTGCATGTGCGCCAGCAACACGGCCGGAATGTCGCGATAGTGCTCATCGCCGAGTGCCATATAGCAGTGCTCCAGGCTGTCCGGATCGAGCCCCGCTTCACGGCATGCACGCTCCAGCCCCTGACGACGGCGGGTTGTGGCCAGATGCCCCTCAGGTAAATGCAGGCAGAGAGGGCGTCGATAACCCTCCGCGAGTAACGCCCGCACGGCGGTATATTGCCCTTGCTCATCATCGGGAATATAGCTGGCGACCTTTTCGCCGTCGCTTTCGCAGTTGGCCAGCACGCAGGGAAGGGTGAGGAGTTTGGCCGGGAGAGGAACCTGACGTAACCCCATGGTGGTGTAGATAATTCCGTCGGGCCGATGAGAGAGGAGAAGGTCGACAATGGCGTCCGGATTGTCATCGGTAAACATATTCATCACGAAGCTGTTCCAGCCGTGCATTCTGGCCGTCTCTTCAATAGACAGCGTGATCTCCACCGAGAACGGTGTCGTCACCGTATCGAGCGCCAGTACCCCTATGGTTTTAGGCGAGGCATGCGCGCCGCGTATTTTCTTGGCGGACAGATCGGGCACGTAGCTGGTCTGCTCAATAGCCAGCTGAACGCGCGCCAGCGTTTCCGGCTTAAGGCGCTCCGGGCTGTTCAGCGCGCGGGAGACCGTCATCAGCGATACGTTAGCCAGCTTTGCGACGTCCTTCAGGGAAGCCATTGTCTTACTCCGTGAATGCTCTGCGTGAAAGGGTATACAACTAAGTCGCTGATGTAAAAGAAAGGCTGATGCCCAGGCCGGGTCATGTTTACCTCAGTGATGAATATTTGATCGCGATCTCATTCTCTTAATGTTAACGTTAACTTTCGTGATTAACATCTTAAATTTCAGCCAAACAGCATGTGAAAGCGTAAATGTTAACGTTACCATTGCGTCATTACTCCAACATGAGAATGTCATGATGAAAACGCATCACTCTCACAGCTACCCTTTATTAAGCGCATTACTGTTTTTCTTTTTTGTCACGTGGTCATCTTCCGGCTCGTTGCTCTCTATCTGGCTTCACCAGGAGGTGGGGTTAAAGGCAGGGGATACGGGGGTCATCTATGCCGTGCTGTCCGTCTCCGCGCTGTGCGCGCAAATCTGCTACGGCTTCATTCAGGACAAACTCGGCCTGCGAAAAAACCTGCTCTGGTTTCTGACCAGCCTGCTCATTCTTTCCGGTCCGGCCTTCCTGCTGTTTGGTTATCTGCTGCAGATTAACGTGTTACTCGGCAGTATTTTCGGCGGGATTTATATCGGGCTGACGTTTAACGGCGGGATTGGTGTACTGGAATCCTATACCGAGCGCGTGGCCCGCCAGAGTCAGTTTGAGTTTGGCAAGGCGAGGATGTGGGGATCCCTTGGCTGGGCGGTGGCAACCTTTTTTGCCGGTCTGCTGTTCAACATCAATCCGAAGCTGAACTTCGCGGTGGCGAGCTGCGCCGGGCTGGTGTTTTTTGTGTTGCTGGCGCGCCTAAGAGTCTCTTCCGCGCCGCACGCCATGCAGGAGGCGGTATCCGGCGGTAAGGTCACGCTGGAGGATGCCTTACGTCTGTTGACGCTGCCGCGCTTCTGGGCGCTGGTGTTTTTCGTTATTGGCACCTGTATTTACGGCGTTTACGACCAGCAGTTCCCGGTCTATTTCTCCTCACAGTTCCCGACGCTGCAGGAAGGAAACGCCATGTACGGCTATCTCAACTCCTTTCAGGTTTTCCTGGAAGCGGCGGGCATGTTCTGCGCCCCGTGGCTGGTGAATCGCCTCGGTGCGAAAAACGGCCTGATTTTCGCCGGAATGGTGATGGCGATGCGTATGGTGGCATCGGGTCTGGTTGAGGGACCGGTATTGATCTCCATTACCAAGCTATTGCACGCGGTTGAACTACCCGTTTTGCTGGTCTCCATCTTTAAATACAACAGCCTGCATTTTGATAAACGGCTCTCTTCCACCCTCTATCTGGTGGGCTTTGCCTGTACAAGCTCGGTGATTGCCTCGGTGCTGTCGCCGCTGGCAGGTTACAGCTATGAGAAATACGGCTTTGCCCAGTCATATCTCATCATGGGGCTACTGGTCTTCAGCACCACGTTTATCTCCATCTTCCTGTTGCGCTCGGGTAAGTCCTCTTCTGACCCGCTCATGCCGCAACCTTCCACCATCTGATCGAAAGAGTAGAGAAATGATGTATTCCATTACGAAAGCAGAACAGGAACTGCAGTCCAGACGCGAAGGGCTTAATCTGCGCTGGTATCCCCGTTACCACCTCGCAGCGCGCGCTGGCTGGATGAACGACCCGAATGGCCTGGTCTGGTTTGACGGCTGGTATCACGCCTTTTATCAACACCATCCGTATTCGACCCAGTGGGGGCCGATGCACTGGGGCCATGCGCGCAGCAAAGATTTAGTTCGCTGGGAGCACCTCCCGGTTGCGCTGGCCCCGGAAGGGCCAGACGACAAGGACGGCTGTTTTTCCGGCTCAGCGGTGGTGGATGGCGACACGCTGGCGCTGATTTACACCGGCCACAAATTCCACGGCGATCCTGGCGATGAGGCTAATCTCTACCAGGTGCAGTGCCTGGCAACCAGCCGTGACGGCATCCAGTTTGTGCGGCACGGGACAGTCATTGATACACCGCCCGGGCTGCATCACTTCCGCGATCCGAAGGTATGGCGTGAAGGGGCGTGGTGGTACATGGTCGTTGGCGCGCGCGAGGGGGATACGGGCCAGGTGCGTGTGTACCGGTCTGCCGATCTGCGCGAGTGGCAGGACAGGGGCGTGCTCGCGGTGGCTGAAAAAGAGCTGGGTTATATGTGGGAATGCCCGGACTTTTTCACTCTCAATGGTAAACGCGTGCTGATGTTCTCGCCTCAGGGACTGGCGGCAGACGGATTTAAACATCGCAATCTCTTCCAGAGCGGCTATCTGGTAGGCGAATGGCAGCCTGGTCAGCCTTTTGTGCGTGAAGGTGAATTTGTGGAGATGGACTACGGGCATGATTTCTATGCGCCGCAAAGTTTCCTGACGCCGGATGGCAGACGCCTCGTTATCGGCTGGCTGGACATGTGGGAATCTCCCCTTCCGGAACAGGAGGACGGGTGGGCTGGCATGCTCTCTTTACCGCGCGAACTGACGCTGAGTGCCGATAACCATCTGCAAATGCGGCCAGCCCGAGAAGTGGAAAGCCTGCGCGGGGCGTGGTTCCCCTGGCCGATAAGTACGCTTAATAACCAGCAGATGACGCTGGTGGAACACTGCGATGCGATGGAGGTCATTCTGCAGTGGGATTGCGCCAACAGCAGTGCGGAGCAGTACGGCATTCGTCTTGGCGACGGGTTACGCCTTTATGTTGATGCGCAGATGCAGCGCCTGGTGCTGGAGCGAGACTATCCGCAGTATGGCCTGTGCGGGACCCGAAGCGTCGCGCTTAACCTTAGCAACGCGCTTAATCTTCGTTTGTTCTTTGATAGCTCTTCCGTGGAAGTGTTTGTTAACGAGGGTGAGGCGTGCCTCAGCAGCCGTATATATCCTGATGCCGACTGCCGCGAGCTGGCGTTATTTGCCTGGACGGGAGGAGCATCGCTTATTCATGGCGGGGCGTGGCAGCTGGAGTAAATCTATTAACGAGCTAAAACAAAGCCCCATAAACATGGGGCTACGTAAATCTTATCAGGTGGTAGCGTCCTGCAAAGATCACATTTTTGATAATTGTGCGTTTACAACTCTCTCTTTTTCGACAACCAGCTGCATAATATAGCTACCCTTGTGCCATGAACCTTTATTTGGCTTCCAGCCTTTCGAAAGCAGATATTCAGCAGCATCAGAGACAGGCTTATTCATAACGTGATCCGCATCACCTGATAACTTTTTTAAATCACCGCTTACTTTGGCTGGCTTGCTATCACAACGACCGGCAGCATCCATAACCTGAGTGCAGCCTTCAGGAAGGCGCCTGTGCGCTGACTGTGCAAGTTGAGCAGCATTCTCTAAAGCCTGTTTTTCAGCCGCAGCGTTAATGGCTGTGGTGCGGTTTTGCTCTGCAATATAACAAGCATCTTTACTCACTCCTTTGCTTTGACAATCAGCCATCCGTTGAGCTGGTGAGGAACACGCAGCAAGAGATAATATAGCCGCTACCATCATTAACTTTTTCATTATTGCCTCAGTAATTACAATTATAAATATAGGTGCCTAACATCAAGCCGATCCATATCCCTAATAAAATAAAAGTGAGATACAAAACAGCGGAAATAAAAATGTACTTTGTCATTTTTGTGCTAGCAGCAATGTATTGAGTTATAGCCAGCTAATTAAACTCAATGGTGAGTTTTTTAGCTGATTGGCGGTTTGCTGGCATTTTAATTTAATATTGTTAAATCACCATCCGTAAGATGCGGACGCCGCAACAATTTCATCACCGTTGGATGTACCTGATGTAGAGAGGGTAGCGGCTATATTCTCAGCGAACTTATGACGGTAACCGACTGCGTAACCTTGCGCATCTTTGAAATTGGCAGCACCGACGGCAACCGCGTTATCGGTATCAACGTAATGCAAACCAGCAAGAGAAGCAGCGCCAGCGATACCAGCACGATATTCCTTGCGATCCTCATTCTGCTGATTCTCCAGAGAAGAGAACTTCGCGTTATTTTGACTCTCTAACGCAGTAATACGTGATTCATGATTCGCTAATTGTGCGCTGTGATTCTGAATCGTCGTTTCTTGTGCTTGCTGGCGTGACTGAACGTTAGCAACAGCAGCTTTGTTAGGGAGGGTGCGAATAAGTACCCTCCGCAACGAAAATGAAACTTTTAGTCAATTAAATTCAATCACTTACATAGGCGTTTTTTTGCGTTTGGTGACTTATTCGCACCTTCCTTAGCAGCGGCTACCGTTTGTGCATCAACCGCTAAAGATTGCGTATAAGCGCCCGTATTAAATGCCTGAGTCGCTTTGTCAGAGGCATACTGAAGGGCGTGATCTTGTCTATCCTGATCGGCGTCGAAAATGCTTTTATCTACCTTACCTGCCAGCGCTTGAGTGTTAGGGAGGGTGCGAATAAGTACCCTCCGCAACGAAAATGAAACTTTTAGTCAATTAAATTCAATCACTTACATAGGCGTTTTTTTGCGTTTGGTGACTTATTCGCACCTTCCCTAGCGAAAACGTGTTTAGGGAGATTCATAACGCGAACGCTGCCGTGATAAATCAAAACTCCTTGCGCCTGGCCTGTGGCCACGGTTACACTGATTGAGAACATTGATTTTAATAAATCATTGTTTTAAAAGTATTTTGACTCGGGGTGCCCTTCTTTGTGAAGGCTGAGAAATACCCGTATTACCTGATCTGGATAATGCCAGCGTAGTCCTGGCGATTATCCAAGATATAAATCAAAGACTTGCACGGTTTTTTCTCTTCATTTTGTTATGTTGTCACTCACAGAGACAAACAAAATGGCACACACACCGATCAATCACACCATCATCCGTAACGGGATCTACTACGCCAGCTTTCGCCTGTCGGGTCATAAATATTTCCGTCGGTCGTTAGAGACAGATAGCCACAGCCACGCGCAACTCTTGATGTCATTTGCATCTCCAGCTATTCCATTAGTCAAACGTGGAACCATTCACCCGGATCAGTTTGGTCAACGTCTTTCTGATTTCAGCAACCGCTTAAAGCAACAGAATGAACACTGGCTGGTTCAACAATTTCTCAGTGATGAACGGCGCAATCTTCAGCCGATAGTTGTTCAGGAATACCGCGCGGTTGTTGCGCCTTCAGAAGATGAGGAAGAACAAACAGAAGCACAGTCAAAGGATGTGTTAACACTGGCTGGCGCTTGGAATATGTACAAAAAGGAGAAAGCCCAAAACTGGACGAAGGCTATCTCACAAGCCAATGAGCGCTTTATGGAAGTGCTGTTAATTGTCCTTGGTACAACAACCGATGTCACGACGATCACCAAACAGGACATTAAGCAGGTGATGGAAGTTGTTGAAAACTTGCCTAAGCGTATAGTGCAGCCTTATCGGTCAATGACGGTTCAGCAATTGATCGAGTGTGATGATGTGCCACCTGAAGATTTGGTTGGCGCTGAGTCTATCCACAAGCATTTAAAGATTTACAAATCGTTGTTTAAAACCTTCCTGACTGACAATAAAGATATTCTGGAGAAGTCTCCGACTGATGGAGTTGTCGCCGCACCGTCGAAAGCGAGGTTTGGAGCTTACAGTGCAGCAGAAATGAGAAAGTTTGTAGGGTGGGCGCTCAAGCAGCCTGATGGCTGGCAGAAATGGATCACCTTGTTGTTGGCGTACACGGGAGCCAGAAGAGGCGAAATCGCCAAGCTGGAGAAATCACAGATCAAATTTGATGAAGATAGCCAGCGGCACTATCTCCTGATCGCGGAAGGAGGGCAGGGGAAAACCGAGAACGCTACAAGGCAGGTGGCGATCCATCCCAAACTGATCGAGTGGGGGTTCCTCGATTTTGTAAACCGCCAATGGAAAGAGAAGATTTTCTCGCCTGTGTCGGGTAAGAATATGCCGAAGATCGGCAAAGTTTTAGCCGATGTCCGCGATCAGCTTGGTATTCCCTACCTTGATGATTATGGGCAGCGGCGGCTAGTTCACAGTTTCCGGCATACCATGATTTCAACCTGTTTAGCTGGCTGGGTTGGCAATCTGGCACACTTGCAGCAGGTCGTAGGCCATGAGAAAAGCGGGTCAGGGATTACCAGAAGGTATCTTCATACATTCCCGCTATCCACGGTATGCTATGTGATTGATGGGCTTAATTGGTCTTAACGTTAGAGATCGAGCCCTAGTAACCTTTATTACTAGGGCTCATATAATGTCATTCTTCTACGACTTCCTTTTTCTCTTTAACTCGTTTGACCTTGTTTTTCTCAACGTAAGCAAGGAGTTTAGCTCCTTTATCTGTTATAACATACCTACGATATTTAACACCTGTAACCTTCTCGTTTTCCATGAGACCATGAACTTTAAGCATCGGACTTATTGTAAAATATAAATAGTTGGCAGTGCTATCCATTCCGACATTATTGGTTATTCCGTTAATTAATGGTCGTCGGAATGCAACGAAGACACTTAAAAGATTTGTATCAATGCTCACATCGGAGCCAGCATGTTCTGGCGGAACAGTGATCTCTATTGCAGATAAGATATCGTATAGCTCTTTTAATTCAATGTCTTTATCATTCGTAAATGAACTTATTTTTTTGTCTTTAATCTCAATCTGTGATTTTAATTGTCTGTTTTCTTCATTTAATTTCTTGATTTCCTCAGCCAGATCATGAGTATCAATGATTTCATCTGCTGAAACCCACCCCTTAAGTTTTCTATTGGCGCTGAAATCAGAAAGGCTCTCATGCACACACAAACGAATATCTTTAACATCCTCAAAAAAAGATGACATGTTTGATAACACTTTATCTTTGAAGTCTGCTAAGGATTTCGGTTCCTTTAATTCAATAAAGTCAGTTCCCTTTTCCATGACTTTTTTTTCTAGCGCCTCCTTTGTAATCACAACTGCGAAGAGCGCTTTGCCTTTTTCTACAGCATAGTCATATTCTAATTCAGTATAACTTTTTCCGGTTGTCGGTTCGATTGAGCCATAGCGACCGCCGAGTATTAACATATATACGTCAGACTCATCGATCCAGTTTTTTATGATATCCATTTGTGATCGATCAGCAGCGGTAAACAGCTCCATGCCTGCGGGAATGTGCCCAGCTTTAAGGATCGCACTTACCGCTGCTTGTCTTTCCTCGATCAGATCAGTAAAAGTGCTGGATACGAAAACCTGTAATTTCCTTTTCATTATTAACCTTTGCTATTCACTAAGATGTTTAAAAGAATATTCTCTTTGAAATGCTGTTTCAATTACAGGTCACGAGGAGGTCTCCCTCCTCGTGATCCGGATCATCTTTTATCCAACCTGACGGTAGGAATCACGTACCCCGTCACGATAGCCATCAGCAAAAGCAGCTTGAGGGCTTTTATGGCGAACAGTTCCCGCCTGGCTATCAGGTAAGGCGGCTAAATCTACCCAAACCTGACCCGTGCGAGCCAAGCCAGCGCGGTAACCCTGATCGTAAGCGCAGCCGCAACATTTATGGCGACCTTCACCACCTTGATCGTGAGGTAAGCTAATGAAAAGAGTGTTGTAACGGTGTGATTGTTTACAAATAGTCATGCATTGCTCCTTATGAGCGTCATTTTATGGTTTACATGATCCTCTTTGCCTGGCACAATCAAGCCGTGAAAAATGAAGGCAAGGCTAAGATTCATACGAGTTTGGCGACTCGTATTGGTCATGCTTTGTAAGCCGGGTTCATGCAAATGAATCCGGTTTTTTTTACGCCTAAAATTCAGGCGAAGCACTACATGTGGGGGTGGTCAATCAATAGCGGCCCCACATAGTCGATATTCTAGTGATGATTGTTTTCTGCACAAGGGTTGATTTTGACGTTAAATTGAGGTTGTGAAAGGGTAAAAATGCAAAACCCTACACAGCATAAGGCCTGGAAGACATGTCAATGATTAAGAAAATAAAATCAAAATTTGATCGAGTGCTGATTTCTTCAACGGGAGGGCAGAATTGCGCAACATGATATCGCGCAATCTTTATAAGAATAATGAATGTTGCCAGTGGTTTTGATAGTTGCGTGCAACATATAGTTAACATCAACAGTCCTTAATAGTCGATGGTCTGGAATACTTCTTCAACATCCTTATCCATGATCCCACAATACGCCAGCGTGACCGCCTGCGATGAATGCCCGTACAGCTTCGTGAGCGTCGGCAGACTTACCCCACGTTTTATGGCGTGATAGCCAAGGTTCTTACGTGGACTGTGCGCCGCAATGTGCAAATTGAGCATATCCCCGGCTTCTTTGAATTTGGCTGAGACCGTCACCCGGCTGATCGGTTTTCCTTTGGCCCGGTTGCTGTCCACTTCGAACAGGTATTCATGACCAGGATTATCAGCACGGCGTTGTGCTACCAGTTCAAGTGCTTTGGCAGTCAGAATGATCGAGCGGATTTTCCCTGTCTTCTGTTCCTTCAGGTTCAACACGTTCCCTTCGATGTGATTAAAGTCGGTATAGCGCAATCTGAGAGCGTCACCAATACGCGCCGCTGTCTGATTAAGGAATACCCACAAATCACCGTAGATAGCGCTGCTGTTATGCTGGCGTAACAGTCTTTCAACCTCTGCGATCTTCTCTTTGTCTCTGACTGGTTCGACCTTCTTCATACAATTCCCCATTGCTATCTCATTAAGTAAGTTACAAAGAAAATATTGATCATAATATGATCATTGTAAAGGATTTTTTATATGTTATTGCACCCACTCCCGCGCGGTGGGAAACGAAAGTGAGGGCCACTCTTCAGATATTAGTGTCGGAAAAACCCTGGTTTACCTGGGGATCTGCTGGACAGTCTCTCCAGTGGTTCAATAAAAATGAACCATCATTTTAAAATATCGAAGGGTAGTCCTTTGCACACCACATATGCTGGCTCTAGTAATGAATAAACCTTGCCTGATTCTGCATAAATTCTGCATAAGACAGCCTCTTAGATGTTCATCCACAACACATCTCATAAGAATCAATGATTTGATAACTTACACATGTACATTGTGTAAGTTAGAGGTGAGTTCTTATACCTGCCAGCAGGCCACTACGTCAGCCTCCAACAGGCGAAATTCTCCCGCCGTAACAGGTCACGGATACGTACCTTTTTCCACACCAGCGTATGCATTCTCACCAATCCCTTCTACGCTCCACCAGAAGCCCGTAGCGGCGTTATCTCCACACAATCGTGAACTGACCCACCCATAGCACAGCACCACGCTGAGAGGCTCTCACAGGCCCAGGAATGGAGGGTTTTCAGTTGTTTTTGCTAAGAAAATTTATTTTTTCGGTATTGAAGGGCGGATCGGTGATTGTGTTTAGCCACACCACGAGTGACAGATCTGCCGAGGCCACGCCATTACTGGCTTCGTTGTGTACATCTCGATATAACGATCACCACATCCTACAGGCTAGCAGGTGACTACAACCCCACAATAGGTGGTAGAAATGGCGATTTAAGGGGCACTTAATTCGATTTAAGTACAATTTAATATCCCTAGATGCTGTGGGCCCTTGAGAAGCAGACCACTGAAGAAAGGTAAGTGGTGAGATGCTCTCACATGGGGGTAAAAATACCCCTATAGGAATTTGAATGTAGGTAAATACACCCCTATTGAATTTTGGTATGGGGGTAAATATACCCATATAGAGTGCCAGCAATGGGGGTAAAAATACCCCACTAAAAAGACTCTTTTATGAGACTAATAAAACCCACAAAAGACTTTTAGAACCATGTAAGACTTAAGGTCAAGATCTAAAGACAGGTCAAAGACTGGTTGAACATGCGTTCAATTGTTGGTGTTAAGGAGTGATGTCTTATCGCTCCGCTCCGAATGGCTCTGCCACTTCAGATATGTGTGGAAGACAAGCCGCGAGGCGCGTCAGTCAAATGTGAATCGAGCATGGCGCAGAGGAGCTTGCAACGCGACGTACACTCCCCCCTTGGAGGGGCGGCGCTCCCCCCTCAGACTTCACAAAGCCGCTATGCGGTGAATCCCCGATTCATCTTGATTGTTGTGACCGTTGATTGACAACGGACAATCAAGACTAGATAACAGGAGGTTCACAGAGCGCATCAGACACGCTACACGGCATTTAAACGGTAGAGGTAACCCATAGGTACTGCCTACGGCTTGGAATCGCTTAGAACGCGCCATGGGGGGTGTAACCCTTTATTATTTCCCACCTGAAATAAGAATGCAATGCATATAATTAAATTCAGCACGAATTGCTAATGACATTGTATGTTGCTTTATGGAATTATGCGGCCCACCCCAAAATGCTGATAGCACACTTTTGTCTGTTATGCAACAAAAAACTTGACAAAAAGTGTGATTTATGACATAATATATTCATACCTTGAGAAAAGGAAACATTTAAACAACATAGGAGATTAGATGACAAAACCAGTCCTGTTCGACTTTTCGAACGCTACCGCCTCAGAGATTGTTTCTGCAATCGACAACAAAATCACTTCGTTAGTAAATCTTCGCAGTTTCAGAACCCGCGTTGGCGGCTCCAGGAAAGCAGACAAACTATACCCAGCAACTCGTGAAGCCATGAATATCATCAAAGGTCTGCGTCAGCAGGCTAAGAATGCAAAAATCATCCGGGATATTCTGACGCCTTATAGCCATGAGTTGGCAAAAGGCCGTGATGTTATGGAAATCATTGAACCTGTGCTTTCTGCTTGGCGTGTCTATTACGCCTCTCATGGCATCGGTCTGATGAATGAGCAGATCCTTCTGCTTAAGATGATTGAGTCTGGCGGTGAACTCGAAGGCATTACCGGAAAAGCCATTCCCGAACTGACCACAACCGAATAACCATTCTCTGCTTTACTCCGCTGGCAGCAACGCCACCAAACGAAATCGCCGCAAACACGGCTCCTTACCCCTGATCGCCACAGTGATCGCAGGGGCGATAACCTTTATGCATTCGGGGGGAACTTGAGATGAAACTATCTTTAGACGATGAAACATATGCAATTTTACGCGAGGAATCTGACCGCCTCGGGATGCCGGTTCCCAGGATGATCCGGAACATGTGCCAGAACCTGGCGAAACACATTCAGAAACGCAATGAACAACCACTGACGAACCCACAGGGAGAACAACATGAGCCAGAACGGAAACACCAATGAGCGTTTTTACAAGAGCGAGAATCGCCTTTTCCATGCAGACACGGTTACAAATAAATCCACTGGTGAAGTGGTTGAGATTAGTAATTCACTAGAAAAATTATACGCTTATATGCTGAGCCAGTATCGTTTCTGGAGTGGATTAAATCAACAATTTGCTGAGTCGCAGGAGCGTCTAGGGACCGTTGCTCGAATCGGTGACGCCAAGAAGAAAACAAAGCCTCAGATCGATAAGCTGATCGCTCTTGGTCTAGTTGAAATCACTGGAAAGGTCGGGCGTTGCAATATTTACAAAGTGATCGATGTTGATAAGGTTGCTGGAAATCTTGAGTTTTCCTACCCAGAGTGGGCTGGAGAACCAATGTATGACCATGAGAAACGCTTAGGAAAATCTAGTCAACAGCCAAAAAACGAGGAGAAAAAAGGCAATGGCGAGCAGGCACAGCAGCAAGAGCACGAACAGCAATCCCCTGGTGTGGCCTCTGAATCTGCCAAGGATGATCCTCAACAGCGATCTGGCGTTTCACAGTCTGCTGGTGATAGCGGCGATGATGTTTCCGGTAGTGATGAGGTGAAGAAACGGTTCTATGCCGATCTTAATACCCTCAACAACTGGGTAGAAGGCTACGACGATGAAGGATTTATGGCCTATGGTGCGACGTGGGGGATAGAAAAACCTGGTGCGATAACAGATCTGATAAAGAGCCATATCAGAATCATCCAGAGCGATGGTTACAAAGGATCGAGGTCTGCCGCTAACGATACTTCATCCGGTCCTGATGCTTATTACAAACAGCAGCAGGCGCGAAAAGCAGCCGAAGCGAAACAGGCTACTAATACCCCGCAGCAACAAGAGGATGAGCAGCTTGAATTTGATGATGAAAAACCGTTTTAGCAATTGGAGGAATAATTGTGTGAACACGTTTGCGGTGAACTGACCGCCGATGAAGAACAAAAGCTATCCCGCCTGTTCTCCATTCTGGAGAAACCGACATATAAATCCCGATCCAAACCTTCCGATCCGGAAACACAACGCAAAGCACGTTTATTGCTTAATCGTGGATTTTCACCGCATATTGTCGCAAATACCCTAGATCTGCCGTTCGCTGAAGTCTGGCGGCTCGCACGTCAAAAACAAGCGGTGACCTGGGCGATGATGACACCGACAGCCCGGACAGAATTTGTCCGTGAAATGTGGTCACATCGGATGCACCCGGAACAGATCCGCAAGCGTTGCGATGGTCTGTCATACGTCAGCCTGAGATATTACCTGCATAACGCCGGGATCACTGACGCTGAAATGTTGGGTTACTACCCAGACGTGTTCGCGAATATCTGCAAGCTGCCGACAGTGAAGAAGAAGCGCACTAAGCGTAAATCCAAATAATCCCACATCGGGAGCCAATGAACTTTGAAGCAATCCTTTCTTACCTGCCCGTTGTCTGGCTGGCGTATCGCTGCGTCCGTGATGGGCTGATCCTACTTTGGAGACACCATAAAAATGACATTGAACAGCATTAAAAATGCTCTGTTTGCCGCTATGCACGGCATGACACCGGAGGAATACGAACTCCAAAAGGCGCGGGACAATCTGAAGAGCGTCACCGATAACTTTCTGGATCAACATCCGGAGTTGCTCAAATCAGCCTCGTCTGACACCCCCACGGATAAACGGGGCGAAGCCCTCTCGCCAATGCGAGACACCTTTGGTGCTGAACAACGGATTAAAAAATCTTTGGGCGCTGATAGCCGTCCGGCGGTAAGTCATACCGCTGACCATATTGATCCTGAAATGCTTGCGAAAGCTAAAGCAGCGGCTGCTGCACTCGCAAAATCCGATCCTGATCGTTACGGCAATATCATCAAGCAGCAGGGGGTGTGATGAGTGGGACCAATAAGATTGTTACCAGCACCGTTAATGAAATCTCCTGGATCACAGACGATGCCTCATATCAAAAAGCCAAAAAGAAGATAATTTCGCTTAAGGCTGCTCATGAGAAACCAGCTAAAGCGCTTGAGAAGGCCCAGAAGCGGACCGTCCTGAGTGAAGGCAAAGTAGCACTAGCCGCAGCGAAAGCCCAGACAGCGAAGCTACGCCAGGCTGAACAATTGTCAAAACAGCAACAGAAACAAGCTCAGATACAAGCCAAAATGGAGCGGGACGCAATCGCCCACGCCAATAAAATGACCTCATTACAGGCTCGCCAGTTATCTCAGCAGGAGCAGGCAGCTCGTCAATCTGCCAGACTAGCGGCGATATCTGAAAAGGTTAGACAGGCGAGTCGCTCCCGTGCGATGACCTACAACCCTAACATGGGCGGTCAACATTACGATCCCGGTCTTGTTTCTCGCCAGACTGAAGCAATGAACCGTGGTCACGGCGCTGTCGCTGCTGATATCGCAGCCACCAAAAAGGCGATGGCTCTGGAGGAGAAGCGCCAGCGTGAGAAAGAAGCAGGACTTAAGCGTGAGGTGACTTATTATAACAGTTTGCGCCGTAGCGCTCTGACTCTGGCAAACGTGAACGGCGCTGACGTTGCTACCCGGTACAAAGCCATCAGTGCAGCAAAAGAGGCACTTAAAGCCCAGAAAGAAGAGCGCTATACGGTTGAAGAGACCCGCTTCGAAATGGCTCGTATCACCACAGAATTACGCAAGCAGGCCCGCCTGCAACAGCGTATTACCCGTGAGCAGAAAGCCGCTGGCGTTCGTGCTGGTCGTGTACGCACAGAAAGCCGTGGTGGGAGAGCAGGTCTTGCTGCCGCTGGTGTTATTGGTGGTGCGTCCTTAGTAGGTAGTATGGGCGTTTCTCGTGTTGGTCAGACCATTCAGGGAAGCCTTGAGCGTTCTCGCGATGTGAAAAAGCTCCAGCAGTACGGGATCAGCAACCTTGAGTTTGCAGCACTTCAGGATCTATCAATGAGCCGTGTTGGTTACTCACTGAGTGCTGACAAGCTGGCTGACCTCAACAAGGACACAACCGAAAAGGCCGGGGAATTGTTGAACACCGGCTCTTTCAAACGTAACAAGAAAACTGGACAGGTGAATTTCAGCGGCGGTGGCGAGTTCGCAGATATCATCAACAACGTGCTGACCTCCACCAACGGCAACCAGAAGGTAGCACAGAAGGTTATCGGAGAACTCCAAAAACTGCCGTTTCCAGAATTTATCACTTACCTCAAACAGTTGCAGAAAACTTTCAAATGGACGGACAACCAGACCCGGCACCTGGCTGAGGCTGTGAATGATGGTTCGGTCTTCCTCGAAGTGTTCAATGATGAGGGGCAGGGACTTATCCAGCGTATGCATCAACTCGCTTCTGAAGGATGGACCCTATCTGATGCGCAGCAGGCCAACCTTGATAAGCTGGCAGCTTTGGGTGCAGAGTACAACCGAGTACAAACCAGCCTTGCGGATCACTTCTCAGCCTCGTTTGTTGAAGGCCTAGGGCAGTACGCTGCCAATACTGACACTCTACGTCAGAATATGACTGGACTGATCCCAATTTCCGATGCCCTCGGCGTTGCCCTTGGTGAGCTAACCACCAACATTCTCTCCTTCGCTGGTCGAGTCGGTGAAGAACTCAAGAAAGGCGCGACATTGCCGGATGCGGTTTATACGAGCGTGGTAGATGACTCCGCAAATGGTGCTGCTGATTGGATTAAGGAAAATACCGGCTTTGATCCACGTAGCATCGGTCAGACGCTTAAGCAGATTTACCCGTGGCTGGATAGTTCCGCTCCGAGCAATATCGGCTCAGGCACGGCGTATAACGATCCAGCGCTAGCGTTTAATGTTCCTAGCCTGAACTATCTGACACCCCAGCAACCGACGTTTACGGTTCCGACAATTGACAGCATGACGCAGCGACAGCTGATTCCTGTTGCGGTCACTGGCGAAGCTGAGATTAAACTCTCACCGCTTGATATTAACGTGAATGACGGCGCTATTAACGGTCTGATTGATACAAAACTGAGGGACTACGAACAGGCGCAGAACAACCTCATTCTGGGCGTTGCTCAATAAAACATCATAAAATGCCCTCATGATGGGGCCTCATTATCTCAATAGCAAATTTCACGGGAAGTCAATATATTTCCGTCAAATATGCCAAGTATTTGTTGCGAAAGATATTGTTTCGTGGTAAAATAATTACATATCGTGATTATTTGAATCGTATGTTTGTACAGCAATTCCTTCTCCTTACGAAATATAAAGCAGGCTCTGTGACACCGTCAGAGCCTCTTTTCTAAAGTACATCCAATGACCTGCACTCTCACAGAAAGGCTACGCCATAGCCGCTGGGTGTACTCTAGAAAAGAAAGATTCGCCTTTAGTACCCGTGGACGGGTTTAAAACTTTGTTTTAAATCGCGCTGCGATGTCATAGGGCGTACAAAGTCTAGGCCTCCGGTCTGGATTTGCCATTAAATCCGGCTCTCCTCCGGTCATCAGCCATGATGCAAACTGGCTCAGGTGTTCAGCGTTTGAGGCTCCTTACCTCATGGATGGCGCTGATCACCTCCTCATTCCTACCAGTGAAATTCACACCGGGCCTCTCTCCGTCCGGTTTTCTTTTTCATCGGAACAATTCGAAAGGCTGGCCCTGTCGCCGTTTACGGCTCAAGCAGGCGCTGGCCTTTTGTTTACATAGCTATGTGAAATTTAACGGGAGTTAATTATATGAAAATGGGAACAACTGAACGTTCTTACAATGACGTGATCGCGTATGCAGCCGATCCGAATTTTGACCGCAAGACTATTACTGTCGATCTAGCTGTAGAAGTCCAGCCGGGTAGTTGCATTACCAGTGCAGGCGCGGCTTATGTCTCTGGTGATGATTGCCTGCTGGTTCTGAGCCACCACAGGGCAGAAGATGCTGCTCATATCATCGTTGCTGATCGCGGGATTTACATCAAACAAGACACCATCACCGCTGTTATGGGCGCTACCGCTGGCGCTAATGCTATTGCCGCACTCACCAAAACGGGCGCTATCCGTACAAGCGCACCGGACGCAGAATAATAATAAGGAGAAGACAACATGGGACTATCAACCAATTTCAGCTACGCGGATTACACCAACACCTTTGTGAACATGGATGCAAAGAACACTTTGCTGTCCACGCTTAATGTTTTCAGTGATCGTCAGACTTCTGCAAGTCCGAAGGTGAGCCTCGATATCATTGATGAAGTCGCTCAGAAGGTGGCAAGCTCTGTTAATCGTTACGGCTCTGAGTGGTCTAGCATTCCTAAGCGTAGCGCTAGCAATCACCTGATTGAAGCTCCGCTTTATGCTTATCAGGACCGTATTACAGCGGCAGACGTGCAACCATATCGCAAACCAGGCTCCGACCTGCAAATGTCTGTAATGGATGCGGTCACTTCTTCTGCTGTCGCAATGCACGATAAGTACATGCGTACCCGTGAGCGGATTTTTGCTGATGCGCTTTTTCGTAATACCGTCGAAGCGACCTACACCCAGCAGCCGATCATTTCCTGGGAAGATGAATTTGGATACCAACAGGCAACCGGGACAATCAAAACCAACGTTAGCTCTGGTGACCCACTTCGCAGCCTCGATGATGCTGTAACCGCCGCAAAAGTGCGTATGGGGGGCCTTGCTGGTCAGCTTGATGGATTTATCCTGTTTGCAGGTAGCAATGTTTTTCGCGGCATCAAGTATCACCCAGACGTGCGCCAGAATGTTCAGTTCGGTGTGCTTGATCGTGATGTTCTGTTTAACAAAGAAGTGCTTCCTGCGTTCTCAACATTCATTATTGAAAATGTCCGAGTGGTGGAAGTAACGGACCAAAATCTTTATGGAATTGGTCCGGATGAATCCTTCCTAGTTCCACGTTTCAGCCGCCCCCTGTCCTCTGATATTGCTCTACCTTTCGGTTATGTAGCAACGGCTACCAGCCGCAATCTTGATCTGGCATTTGCTGATCCGGTTGATTTCCGTATCTGGAGCGTACAGGACAAGTTTAAGAACGTGGAGCTATTCGCGGAAAGCTCAATCTTGCCTGTGGTGTACCGTCCAGACTTTGTGACCAAACTGGCGAACGACGCAGCTTAACGATCAGTAAGCAGTTATTGGGGACGCATTGTCCCCGCTGCTGGTGAGGCTAACGGTGCGAAGCACTCTCGCTATTGCGAGACACCTTCGGTGCTGGAGGCAAAGGAAAGGAGATACATATGAAATTAGCTTTGATCGGTACTGGCAACATGCCGTTGATGCAGTGGATTTTAGACGGGACCAATGACGATGCGATTGTTAACATGTCCGCTTTGGCCCGTAGGCTCGGCTGTAGTCGTTCCAGCCTACTTGACCGCATTCAAAACCACGGATTCGACAGTGCTATTAGGTACTACCTCAGCGAACAGCGACAACGAAAACTGAAAACATGAGAGCCGGGTTAATCCCGGCTTTTTTTATGTACTTTGCTGAAGTCAAAAAGATTGTCAAATTTAATGATATCTAATTCAGAGATAGCGTGATTAACATCTTTCATCTTTGCGCCATGTTCATCATAAGCGTTACGTATTGCCATGAATTCTTCTGGTGTTATCTGTTCTTTAAGCAAAGCCTGCATGATGAGAGTCATCAGTTTTGAGATGGCTATTTGCGTATTACCAGCAGATCGAAGAAGGGCGTTGAATGGCTCCCAGGAAACCTCTTTAATCAGAACATTATAGTGACGTAACTTGATGAAAGAGCTACCAATGCGAAAGGTATTTTCCGTCATATCTTTCAAGGAGTCTTGAATATGATAATAGCTTTCTTCGTCGGCTCTTTGTCCTGATTTCGCCAGTGTGTCGAGAAAAGTCATAATACGGTTTAAGTCAAAGCGCATACGATTGTAACGGCTTCTGGTGCCATCAATTTCTTCTTTAAGAGCGATTGCTGAATCAATTGCCCGCTCCATTTTTCTCGTCTTCACAATCTCCTGAAGTTTAACCCCTCCGAAGATGACGCCACCAACCACACTCAGCGCTGTTACAGCATTCGAAGCGATAGAGATAACGTTATCCCATGCTTGTAAATCCATCATGACCTCTTTTTTTATGCGGTTGTTGACGACTTAAGAGCATTCTACATGGCACACATTGTGTCACTCAACCTGTCACACATTGCCCAAAAGGGCCACTTTTGCCGTTTACAAGACTTCCCGCTGGCATTACTATCCTGATCAGGGATTAATGAGGAGCATTAATCGCAAGCTTTTGATTTTTATTTATTTGACTCGGGGTGCCCTTCTGCGTGAAGGCTGAGAAATACCCGTATTACCTGATCTGGATAATGCCAGCGTAGGGAAGTCAGATGCCTTCCCGGTCATCGCTTCTTCACGCAAGGCAGGAGCGAACCCATGCAGCCTGACCTGCTCGATTTACACGTTTTACACCACTTCCGAACCCGTTCTCCGCTGACCCACTGTATGACCAATGACGTCGTACAGACCTTTACGGCCAACGTTTTGCTGGCGCTTGGCGCATCCCCGGCGATGGTGATCGAGGCCGAAGAGGCCGAGCAGTTTGCCGCGATAGCCGATGCGCTGCTGGTTAACGTTGGCACGCTGACCGCGCTGCGCGCCCAGTCGATGCGTAGTGCTATTGAAAGTGCGGTAGCGGCAGGCAAACCCTGGACACTGGACCCGGTTGCCGTGGGCGCCCTGGCGTTCCGCACCCGGTTTTGCCATCAAATCCTTGCCCTGAAACCGGCCGCCATTCGCGGCAATGCTTCCGAAATCCTTGCCCTCGCCGGGATGAGCGCGGGCGGGCGCGGCGTCGATACGACCGATACCGCCGCCAGCGCGGTGCCTGCTGCCCAGGCGCTGGCCCGGCAGATCAATACGATTGTGGTGGTCACCGGCGAGGTGGACTACATCACGGACGGGCAACGTACCCGAACGGTAACCGGCGGTGACCCGCTGATGACGCGCGTGGTGGGAACCGGGTGCGCGCTCTCTGCCGTTGTGGCGGCGAGTTGCTCGCTGCCGGGTGACCGGCTGGATAACATCGCCGCCGCCTGCGGATGGATGAAGCGGGCCGGAACGGTGGCCGTTGCGCACTCGCGCGGCCCGGGCAGTTTTGCCAGCGCGTTCCTCGACGCGCTCTACACGCTGGAGGAGCAGGCATGAAGCGGATTAACGCCCTGACCATTGCCGGCACCGATCCCAGCGGCGGCGCGGGTATCCAGGCAGACCTGAAAACCTTCTCGGCGCTGGGCGCGTACGGCTGCTCGGTGATTACCGCGCTGGTGGCGCAAAACACGTGCGGCGTGCAGTCGGTCTACCGCATCGAGCCAGATTTTGTTGCCGCGCAGCTGGATTCGGTGTTCAGCGACGTGCGTATTGATACCACCAAGATCGGCATGCTGGCCGAAACGGACATTGTAGAAGCGGTGGCCGAACGGCTTAAGCGCTATCAGGTGCAAAACGTGGTGCTGGATACCGTCATGCTGGCAAAAAGCGGCGATCCGCTGCTCTCCGCCTCCGCCGTCGAGACGCTGCGCAATAAGCTGCTGCCGCAGGTAGCGCTCATCACGCCCAATCTTCCGGAAGCCGCCGCGCTGCTGGGCGCGCCGCACGCGCAAACTGAACGGGAAATGAAAGAGCAGGGCAATGCGCTGCTGGCGATGGGCTGCGGGGCGGTGCTGATGAAGGGCGGGCATCTTGATGATCCGGAAAGTCCGGACTGGCTCTTCACCCGCGACGGCGAAGTACGCTTTACCGCGCCGCGCGTGCAGACCCAAAATACCCACGGCACGGGCTGTACGCTCTCGGCCGCGCTGGCGGCGCTGCGCCCACGTCATGAAAGCTGGGCCGATACGGTTAGCGAAGCAAAAGCTTGGCTCTCGGCGGCGCTGGCAAAAGCCGATACTCTGGAAGTCGGTCACGGTATTGGGCCGGTACACCATTTTCATGCATGGTGGTAAGCCAGTATACTGGCAGAATACATCACGCCTGAGAAAACAGAGATGGAACAAGCGCATACCCGGTTAATCGCTCAACTGAATGAACGGATCGCCGCGCCCGATAACACGCCGCTGTACCTGAAGTTTGCCGAAACGGTAAAAAACGCGGTGCGCAGCGGGGTGCTGGAGCACGGGAATATTTTGCCCGGCGAGCGCGATCTGAGCCAGTTGACCGGGGTGTCGCGCATTACCGTGCGTAAAGCGATGCAGGCGCTGGAAGAAGAGGGCGTGGTGACGCGCGCCCGTGGCTATGGCACGCAAATCAACAATATCTTCGAATATTCGCTGAAAGAGGCGCGCGGTTTTTCCCAGCAGGTGGTGCTGCGCGGCAAGAAGCCGAATACGCTCTGGGTCAACAAGCGGGTGGTGAAGTGTCCGGAAGAGGTGGCCAACCACCTGTCGATCTCCCCGGACAGCGAGGTCTTTTTGCTCAAGCGCATTCGCTATGTTGAAGACGATGCGGTGTCGATTGAAGAGTCCTGGGTCCCCGTCGGGTTAATTCCCGACCCGGATGCGATTGGCATTTCGCTCTATGACTACTTCCGCAGTCAGAACATCTACCCGCAGCGCACCCGCTCAAGGGTGAGCGCCCGCATGCCCGACAGCGAGTTTCAGGCGCACATTAAGATGGATGAAAAAATACCGGTGCTGGTGATCAAGCAGGTCGCGCTTGACCAGCAGCACCGGCCGATTGAGTACAGCATCAGCTACTGTCGCAGCGATCTATACGTCTTTGTGTGCGAGGAGTAGTGCCTCGCGCGTCGGGGCGCAATCCCCGCCGCGGTGGCTGACCACCCATGACGCCACTGCATTCCCCAGCAGAACGGCATCTGCCAGTGACCATCCCGCAGCCAGCCCGGCCAGCGTGCCGCCCGCGTGGCTGTCGCCTGCACCAATGGTATCCACAACCGTCGCCGGAAACGCCGGAACAACGCCCGAGGCGTCACCGTCATACCACGTAGCACCGTCTTTATCATGGCGCACAATCAGCGCGGCGCCGAAGCGCTGCTGCCACACTTCACCCAGGTTTTCAGCCTCCACACCCAGTCTTTCAGCCGCGAGCCCCGCTTCCTGACGATTGAGCGACACGATTGGCCTGCAGGCCATGATTCTCTCCATCAGCGCATCAGGAACATCCGCGATGCGTGGGCCGAAATCGATAAAGGCCGTCACGTCCTGTAATCCCTCCAGCCAGCCTGTCAGCAGTTCGCCGCACGGCGCGGCCAGCTGGTAGCCGGAGAGATAAACCAGGCTGTTTTGCGGAACGTGAAGCGTATCCAGCCAGCGCTGCTGCCACTGGTTTTCCACGCCGCTAAAGGACATAAAGGTGCGCTCGCCGTCTGGCTCCACCAGCGCCAGGCACCAGCCGTTATCGCCGGTTTCGGCCTCGATGGCGCTGTGCAGATCCTGCTTCGCCATGGCGTTGCGGATAATATCCGCCCACACGCCATGGCCGACGGGAAGGGCATTTTGCGCGGCGATCCCGAGGCGTTTCAGGGCGATGGCAATGTTCAGCGCGCAGCCGCCAATATTTACGCCCTGCTGCTTAAGTTCGATATCGCACCCGCGCCAGGGTAGGGCGTAGGCGTCGGCGATGACGTCAATCACCGCGGCGCCCAGCACCGTCACCGGGCGCGTGGCGTGCAGGTTTTCGAGACGTTGGGCAAATGCATTCATACGCCCTCCCTTTGCTCCCTGAAGTGCAGCAGTTTTTCGCAATAATGGCCGAAGTTGAGCTGGTTGACGGCGTCGAGTTCGGCTTTGAGCGCCGGATCAATCGCCTGCACGCCGTGGAGCGCGCCGCAGATGGCCGTCGCCATGGCGCCAATAGTGTCCGTATCACCGCCCAGATTGGCGCATAAGATGGCGCAGCGGTTCGGGTCGGTTCCTGCCAGTTCCACCATCGCAATGGCCGCCGGAACGGACTCAATGGTGCTGGTTCCCGCGCCAATCAGCTGATAAACCTGCTCGCTGGCGGACTCAATACCGTTGGCTTCCCGTACGGTCTTTAGCGCCAGCTCAATACGTGCCGCCAGCGACGCGCTGAAGGTGGTGGTTTTCATCTCCTGCGCATAGCGGGCGATCCCCGGCAGGGCATCAACGATGTTCTGCCAGCTTTCGCCGTCGATGGCGCGGGAAACCGCCCAGGCCATCACCACCGCGCCGGCAATCGCGAGGTCCGATTTATGGGTCGGGCTGGAGGCCTGCGCCACCTGTTCAACAAAGTGTTCCAGCCGCGTCGCCGGAAGGAGACAGCCCAGCGGGGAGGCGCGCATCGCCGCCCCGTTGGTCACGCCGTTGTTTTCCAGCGCGCTGACCGGCTTCCCGTCACGAATCGCATTAAGCGCGATTTTGGAAGTGGGGCCAAGCACGTTCTTGTTGAACGCGTCGAAATCAAGCGCCCAGTTCAGGATATGCTTGCCGATAACGTCCGCATTAATTTCCCCGTCGCACTCGATAATCGCATCGGCCAGGCACAGCGCCATTGAGGTATCGTCGGTGAACTCGGCCTGCCTGAAATAGCAGGCCGCGTTATTTTCTGCCGGGCCGGGTAAAAAGCGGTCGATCCAGCCGAAGTGCGCCTTGACGCGCTTTCTCGGCCACAGCTCCGACGGCATGCCCATCGCATCCCCTAACGCCTGCCCGTAAAGGGCACCGAGAATACGTTCTTGTTTCATTTAACTTCCCCTTGTGTCAGCGCGGCATCGCCATCAACCACCGCAATTGCAGCGATCTCTTTGTCCGATTCGCGGAAAAACAGCATAAACAGCACGGCAATCACGGCAATCATGATTGCGCCAAATGTCCACATTCCGGCCCAGTTGAAGGTCAGCCCCTTCACCGGCTCTTTGTAGGCGAACATTTTTTCCATCATCACGCCGCCCAGGCGGTAACCCAGCAGGCTACCAAAGCCCTGACAGCAGAGCGTAATCAGGCCCTGCGCGGCGGTGCGCATATGCACCGGCGCTTTTTTATCCACGTAGATATACGCGGTGACGTAGTAGAAGTCGTAGCTCACGCCGTGCAGCAGAATTCCGAGGAACAGCAGGGCGTAGGTGAAGTATTGTTCCGCACCGCCGTAAACGAAGAACCCGTAGCGGATGGCGGCGGTAATCAGACCCAGCAGTAAGACCTTCTTAATACCAAAGCGTTTGGTAAAGAACGGCAGCGCCAGCATAAAGAAGATTTCAGAGAACTGGCCGAGCGTCATCCAGCCGGTGGCGTTTTTCATCCCCACTTCAGTGAGATAGCCGTTGGCGAAAATGTAGTAGAAGGCCAGCGGCATGGCGAACAGGAACGAGCAGAAAAAGAACACGAGGAAGTTTTTGTCGCGCAGCAGGATCAGCGCGTCCAGCCCCAGCATCACTTTGAAGTCCAGCTTGCCGGTACTTTTCGGCGGCGTGTTCGGCAGGAACAGGGCAAAGACGCCGAGCAGGGCGGAGCTGGCGGCCGTCATCAGCAGCGGAATATTGGTATCGGAAATATCGCTATAGCCCAGCATCTGCGGCAGGAAGCCGCACGCCAGACCGGAGGCGATCCAGCCGAGGGTGCCCATCACGCGGATACGAGGGAAGTCGGCCTCGACGTCGTCCACGTTGGCGAAGGCAATGCTGTTGGTCAGCGCGATGGTGGGCATGTAGGTCAGGGAGTAAACCAGCAGCAGCGGGAAGAAGGTGCTGAACTGGGTTTGCTGTGCCGCGAAGTACATCAGAATCGCGCCGGCAAACATCAGCACCGCCAGTACTTTCTGCGCGGCGAAGAAGCGGTCGGTCAGCGAGCCGACCAGAATTGGGGAGAGGATGGCGGCAATGGCGGTACAGGCATAAGACCAGCCAATTTCCCCGGCGGTAAAACCGCTTTTGCTCAGCCACAGCCACAGCGGCACAAACCACGCGCCCCAGATAAACCATTCAACAAACATCATGAATGACAGTTGGACTTTCGTTTTCATTTTTGAATCCTGCATGTCAGAGAGGGTACGCCTTTAACATACCATTCAATAATACCTTTTAAATACCTTTGTGGCGATTGTTTGATCAATGTAACAGTTTTGTTGTACACGAATCGAGCCAGCAGATTGTGCTGAAAAAAATTGCAAAGGGTGGAAAATCTGTTAAGTCGGTACCAGGCTTAGTCTGCCCATAAAAGATGGGACTGGATAAACGCACACCGACATGACGTCGAACCTACGGGAGTATCACATGACTGATATTGCGCAGTTGCTTGGCAAAGACGCCGACAGCCTTTTACAGCATCGTTGTATGACCATTCCAGCCGACCAGCTTTATCTGCCTGGTCATGACTACGTTGACCGCGTGATGGTCGATAATAACCGTCCGCCTGCCGTGCTAAGAAATATGCAGACGCTCTATAACACCGGGCGGCTCGGCGGCACCGGATATCTCTCTATTCTGCCGGTAGACCAGGGCGTTGAGCACTCGGCGGGCGCCTCCTTCGCGGCGAATCCGCTCTATTTCGATCCGAAGAACATTGTTGAGCTGGCGATTGAAGCGGGCTGTAACTGCGTGGCGTCCACCTACGGCGTGCTGGCCTCCGTCTCGCGTCGCTATGCCCACCGCATTCCGTTCCTCGTGAAGCTGAACCACAATGAAACCCTGAGCTACCCCACCGAATATGACCAGACGCTCTATGCCAGCGTCGAGCAGGCGTTCAATATGGGGGCGGTTGCCGTTGGGGCGACCATCTATTTCGGCTCAGAACAGTCTCGTCGTCAAATTGAAGAGATCTCTGCGGCGTTTGAGCGCGCGCACGAGCTGGGTATGGTGACCGTGCTGTGGGCGTACCTGCGCAACTCGGCGTTCAAAAAAGACGGCGTGGATTACCACGTGTCGGCTGACCTGACCGGCCAGGCGAACCATCTGGCGGCGACCATTGGCGCGGATATCGTGAAGCAGAAAATGGCCGAGAATAACGGCGGCTATAAAGCAGTGAACTTTGGTTACACCGATGACCGCGTTTACAGCAAACTGACCAGCGATAACCCGATCGACCTGGTGCGCTACCAGCTGGCGAACTGCTACATGGGCCGCGCAGGGCTGATTAACTCCGGCGGCGCGGCGGGCGGCGATACTGACCTGTCAGACGCGGTGCGTACGGCGGTTATCAACAAACGCGCGGGCGGCATGGGGCTGATCCTTGGCCGTAAGGCGTTTAAGAAATCGATGGCTGACGGCGTGAAGCTGATCAATGCGGTTCAGGACGTTTATCTGGACAGCAAAGTCACGATTGCCTGACCTGAGGGCGAAGCGTAGGCCGGGTAAGGCGTAGCCGCCACCCGGCAATACCATCAGCGCAAAAGCACACAGTCTGGCGGCAACCGACACTGCAGCGCGCCGGGCAACACTTCAATTCGGAACTGCGTCCCGCTGAGCGGTTCCCCGTCGAGGTTAAAGGTCATCCCGTGCGGGGCATTTACCTCAAACCATGCGGATTTCCCGTCAATGATATTCGGACTCTCTTCCGGCTGCGTCAGCGTGGTAAACAGCGCGGGCAGCAGGCCGTCACCCGTGAAAATCCGCAGCTGTAGCTGACCGTCATTGATCAGCGCCTCCGGGCACAGCTGCTGCCCGCCGCCGGCCTGACGACCATTACCGATGCCAATCACCAGCGCGTCGCCCTGCCACTGAAAATCCTCGCCGCGAATTTCGCAGCGGTCAGGCTTGAGGGTATCCATGCGCATCAGACCGTGGATCAGATACGACACGCCGCCCAGCGCCGCCTTGAGTTTTTCCGGCGTTTCGCTGGTGATGCGCGTGCCGAACCCGCCGGTGGCCATATTGATAAAGCAGGTTTTGTCATTCACCTGCGCAATATCTACCGCGGTCGCTTTACCGAGGATCGCCAGCTGAAGCGCTTTCTCTAACGCCTCGGGGATCCCGGCGCTGGTGGCAAAATCATTGGCGGTGCCGAGCGGTAAAATACCCATCACCGGACGGTCTGCCGGGGGCAGGTCGATCAGCGCTGATGCGATCTCATTGATGGTGCCATCGCCGCCGCCGGAAATGATGGTCTCAACGCCAAGCCCGAGGGCTTCATTGATATAACGTGCCGCGTCGCCTTTTTCCCAGGTTACTCTGACGTGGATGCGCGCGCCGTCGTCACGCAAACCCTGAATGGCCTGACGCAGCAGATCGTTGCCCGCACTTTTGCCGTTGAGAATCAATAAACTGTCTGGATAGGTTGCCATCCGCGCTGCTCCCTTTTTTAGCGTTAGTAAGAGTGTATAGCAGAGAGGGAAAAAGCGGGTAAGAACAGGATGAAAGGAACAAAACAGGCACAAAAGCGCGTTACACTTCAGCGATGAGATTAATGTAATCACAGGAAAGTGATGATGAATAAAATTTTGGTAAGCGCTTGCCTGATGGGCTTTAGGGTCCGTTATAACGGAAGTGAAAAAGCGCGAATGAACGAGCCACTCGCTCGCTGGCAACAGGAACAACGTCTGGTTATCCACTGCCCTGAATTGGCTGCCGGGCTGCCTGTACCGCGTCCTCCGGCAGAGATTAAATTCGCTGATGGCAAAGACGTGATGCACGGGCAAGCCAGAATTATGGAAAATACCGGGCAGGACGTGACCGCACATTATCAGCTTGCAGCCTGGCTCGCGCTACGCGCTGCTCAGGCGTCGGGGTGTAGCGCTGCATTGCTAACCGATGGCAGCCCCACGTGCGGCAGTGAGTTTATTTATGACGGATCGTTTCGCGGTATACAGAAAGCGGGGATGGGGGTTGCTGCGTCGTTGCTCGCTGAGAATGGGATCGCCGTGTTCACAGAGAAGCAAATCGACGAACTCATTGCCTGGATTGAGAAGAGAGAAGGCAAAAAATAAGCCCGCGTAAGGGAGATTACGCAGGCTAAGGAGGTGGTTCCTGGTACAGCTAGCATTTATGGGTTATGTTTTTCAGCGGGGGGATAATACCCGTATTGAACGAAGCGGTATGTGATCCGATTCTAAGAATTATCCCAGCGCGAAAAAATTTCCCTGATTGACTATTTGCCGTGTGGGTTTCGGGTGCTTTCACCGTTGAAGTTACGCATCAGCAGCGCGAACTTCAGCTCCACCTCTTCCGGAACCGGCAGCCAGACGGTGTGCCCGTCGCCTGGCGCGACCTCAATCGCTTCGCCTTTGCCGTTTTCCAGATGCTCCAGCGTGAAGTTCATGTTGCCCTGCGGGGTCATCAGCTCCAGGCTGTCGCCTTTGGTGAATTTGTTTTTCACCGCAACGGCCGCCAGCGCGCCTTTGCGCTCGCCGGTGAAGTCACCGACAAACTGCTGGCGCTCGGAAACGGAGTAGCCGTGCTCGTAGTTCTGGTAGTCGTCGTGGGTATGACGGCGCAGGAAGCCTTCGGTATAGCCGCGGTGCGCCAGGCCTTCCAGCGTTTCCAGCAGGCTGGTATCGAACGGTTTACCGGCTGCCGCATCGTCGATGGCTTTACGGTACACCTGTGCGGTACGCGCGCAGTAGTAATAGGATTTGGTGCGCCCTTCAATCTTCAGGGAGTGCACGCCCATCTGGGTCAGGCGCTCAACGTGGGCGATGGCGCGCAGATCCTTCGAGTTCATGATGTAGGTGCCGTGCTCGTCTTCAAAGGCGGTCATGTACTCGCCCGGACGTTTGGCTTCTTCAATCATAAACACGCTGTCGGTTGGCGCGCCGATGCCCAGCGTAGGCTCAACGTTGGTCACCGGGATCGGCTCGTGCTTGTGGACGATGTTGCCGATGTCGTCCTCTTTGCCTTCCTGGACGTTATATTCCCAGCGGCAGGCGTTGGTGCAGGTGCCCTGGTTCGGGTCGCGCTTGTTGATATAGCCGGAGAGCAGGCAGCGGCCGGAGTAGGCCATGCACAGCGCGCCGTGAACGAAGATTTCGATTTCCATATCCGGCACCTGGGTGCGGATCTCTTCGATCTCTTCCAGCGAAAGCTCGCGGGACAGGATGACGCGGGTCAGCCCCATCTGCTTCCAGAATTTCACCGTCGCCCAGTTGACGGCGTTAGCCTGTACGGAGAGGTGGATATCCATCTCCGGGAAGTTCTCCCGAACCAGCATGATTAAACCCGGGTCCGACATGATCAGCGCGTCCGGCCCCATATCCACCACCGGCTTCAGGTCACGGATGAACGTTTTCAGCTTGGCGTTGTGCGGCGCGATGTTGACCACCACGTAGAATTTTTTACCCAGAGCATGCGCTTCGTTGATGCCGAGCTGCAGGTTCTCGTGGTTGAATTCGTTATTACGCACGCGCAGCGAGTAGCGCGGCTGGCCCGCATACACGGCGTCGGCGCCATAGGCGAAAGCGTAACGCATATTTTGCAGCGTTCCCGCCGGGGAAAGGAGTTCCGGTTTAAACATGTTTGTTCTCGTTCTGATGACAGGTCAGATCCGCGTGCACCAGGTGCAGCGGTAAGGGGAGATCCCCCACTTTAAGGGCGGGCATTGTAGCGCTGCGGGGCAGGGAGGTAAAGTTATTGTGCCGGGCGGCGGCTTCGCCTTACCCGGCCTGGATTGACCCTCTGCTGGCTAGGCAATCCTGCACGCATCCGCTTCCCAGCGATACCCCACACCATACACCGCGCGAATAAACGACTGCTCGGCGTCCAGCGCCTCCAGCTTGCGGCGCAGGTTTTTGATATGGCTGTCGATGGTGCGGTCGGTCACCACGCGGTAATCGTCATACAGGTGGTTCAGCAGCTGTTCGCGGGAGAAGACTTTGCCCGGCTCGTGGGAGAGGGTTTTCAGCAGGCGGAACTCCGCAGGCGTCAGGTCCAGCAGCTTGCTGCGCCAGCTCGCCTGGAAGCGGCTTTCGTCGACAATCAGCGGGCTTTCGGCGTCCAGCACCTGAAGCTCGCGCTGCGGCCTGCAGCGGCGCAGAATGGTTTTTACGCGGGCGACCACCTCGCGCGGGCTGTAGGGCTTGCAGATGTAGTCGTCCGCGCCGATTTCGAGCCCCAGCAGGCGGTCAATCTCTTCAATTTTGGCGGTGACCATGACGATCGGCACGTCGGAGAAGCGACGAATTTCCCGGCACAGGGTCAGTCCGTCAACGCCCGGCAGCATTAAATCCAGAAGGATCAGATCCGGCGGGGTCTGGCGCACGTACGGCAGCACCTGGTCGCCGTGGCTGATCAGTGACGGGGCATAGCTGGCCGCGCGTAAATAGTCGATCAGCAGCTGTCCCAGCTTGGGTTCGTCTTCGACGATCAAAATGCGCGGCGTGTTTTCGTCAATCGGTAACTCGGTCATACTTCTCTCGATAAATCCCGTTCCAGAGGTAACTCTACTGTAATGCTAACCCCGCCAAAAGGCGAATGGGCGGCGCGGATCGTGCCATTATGCGCCTCGACGATGTTAACGCAAATCGCCAGCCCCAGACCGGAGCCGCCGCTGGCGCGATTGCGGGAGCCTTCGGTACGGTAAAAACGTTCAAACAGTTTTTCCAGCTGCGTGTCCTGCACGCCGGGTGCGGAATCCGCGAAGGTAAGGGCAAAGCGCCCGTTTTCCTGTCTGCCGGAAATCAGCAGCCCGCTGCCGCTGTCGGTATAGCGCAGGCTGTTTTCCAGCAGGTTGTTGAACAGCTGCATCAGCCGATCTTTGTCGCCAAACACCACCGCGCTGTCCGGCAGGGAGAGGTCGATTTTCAGGTTGCGACTGGCAAAGCGTTCGCGGAAGGCGCCGCTCGCCACCTCCAGCACGTTAATGACGTCTACGGGCGCCTTCTGGTAGGCCAGTGCGCCTTCGTCGGACATGGAGAGCTGGTGGAGATCGTCCACCAGCTTGGTGAGCGTGCCCACCTCCGCCTGCAGGGAAGCCACCGATTCGGGCGTAAACTGGCGCACGCCGTCCTGAATGGCCTCGAGCTCGCCGCGCAGCACCGCCAGCGGCGTACGCAGCTCGTGTGAAATATCGGCCATAAAGTCGCGGCGCATCTGCTGGTTTTTCTCAAGCGTGCTGGCGAGCTGGTTAAAGTCCTGCGCCAGCTTGCCCAGCTCGTCCTGGCTGCGGGTATCGACGCGGGTAGTGAAATCCCCGGCGGCGAGCTTGTGCGTGCCTTCCACCAGGCGTTTCACCGGGGCGAGCAGACCGCGCGCCAGCGGGAAAGTGGCGAGCGCGGCGAGCAGCGTGGAGAGCGCGACAATCAGCCAGCTTGTGCGACGCTGCTGGCGGTCAAAGTTGATGTCGGTGTTGCGCGTCAGGCGCTCCACCGGGGAGGCGATCACCCAGCCAACGGTGGCGTTATTGACTTTAATCGCCCGCCGGGTGCCGTCAGGCGGTATCGGCGCGCGCGGCCCAACCAGGGGGCGCATATCCTGGTCGATTACCCAGAACTGGGTGCGCCAGCCGTGCGGCGGCATGCCCGGGCCCGGACGATCGTCGCCGGTATCGTGCTCCAGCGAGCGCAGGATCTGGAAAATAAAGCGATCATTGTTGCGCAGAAAACGCCAGTTGCCGTGCTGGGCGTACTGTTCACTCAGCGCATCGCTTAAGCCCTGCAAACGCTGCTCATTGCCATGCTTAATGTAATCAATAAAGCCGCGCTCGAAGCTGACCCGCACCGCCCAGTGCATGGTGATCAGCAGGACGATACAGGTGGCGAAGATCGCTACAAAGAGCTTGCCGGTAATACCCGGACGCCAGAATTTCATGAGCCACTCCTTTTGCCGCGCCTAATCACGACGTTCTTGCTGGTATCATCCGGCACTCTGGCGAAGATGAAAGCGGGCAGGGCGATAATGATCGCCATGCTGAGGTAGGTATACATAAAGACCTGATGCGCCACCGGCGTGTCGACGCTGAGGTGGTGCTGACCGTACATGCCGAGCAGTAACCCCGCAATAGTCACGCCCACGCTCATGGAAAGCTGCATCACCATCGACAGCAGGCTGTTGCCGCTGCTCGCCAGATCGTCCGGCAGGTCCTTCAGCGTCAGGGTATTCATCGACGAGAAGCGCATGGAGTTGATGATCCCCTGGCAGAACAGCACCAGCGGCAGGACGTAGTACCAGCCCATCAGCGCCACGGCCATAAACAGCAGGCTGACCAGCGCCAGCCCCAGCGTGGCGGCCACCAGCACGTGACGGTAGCCAAAGCGGTTCACCACCTGCACCACCATGCGCTTCATCCCCATGCTGCCGAGCACCATTGGGATCATCATCAGGCCCGCGTGGAATGGCGAAAAGCCCATGCCAATTTGCAGAAAAACGGGCGTCATAAACGGCAGCATGCCGCTGCCGACGCGTCCGGCAAAGCTGCCGAACAGCCCGAGACGGTAGGTAGGGTTTTTAAACAAGTTCAGGCTGAACAGCGCCTGGTCATTCCCACGAGCAAGCCACAAATACCCTGCAATGGTGGAAATGCCGATAACCACCAGCAACCCGAGCATCAGTGTCGAAATTCCCAGCCCCTTTTGCCCGTCGAGTGCCAGGGTAAGCGTGGCCATGCCCGCTGCCAGCAGAATAAAGCCGAAGAAATCAAAGCGCCGGGTCTGCATTTTGTAGTTCGGCATCAGTGCCAGGGTGGCCATCGCGCCGATGATGCCTACCGGGAGATTGATTAAGAAGATCCAGTGCCAGGAGGCGTACTCCACCAGCATACCGCCCAGCGCAGGCCCAAGCAGCGGCCCCACCTGGCCGGGCAGGGTGACAAAGGTCATCGCCGCCATGTACTGCTCGCGCGGTACAATCTTCATCACCGTTAGTCGCCCAACGGGCACCATCATCGCCCCGCCGATGCCCTGCAGCACGCGCGCCATGACCAGCTGGTCGAGGGTGTTGGCCTGCGCGCAAAATAGCGAGCCGGTGGTAAACAGCACGATGGCGGTAAAGAAGATATTCCGCACGCCGACCTTATCGGCCAGCCAGCCGCTGGCGGGCAGCATCACGGCAACCGTCAGCACGTAGGAGACAATCACCATGTGCATATGCAGCGTGCTCTCCCCGAGGCTTTTCGCCATCGAGGGGAGGGCGGTGTTGACGATGGTCGTATCCAGCGACTGCATAAAGAAGCCGAAGGCGACTATCCATAATTGCCAGCGAACGTTGCTGGGAAGCTCTGTCATTTATCCTGTCACCGTAGTTCTGTTTTTACGCGAAAAGCGCAGCCGCAGGCGGTCGAAGAACAGATAGACCACCGGCGTGGTGTACAGCGTCAGCAGCTGGCTCATCACCAGGCCGCCGACAATGGTGATCCCCAGCGGCTGGCGCAGCTCTGAGCCGTCGCCGCCCGAGATCACCAGCGGCAGCGCGCCAAACAGCGCCGCCAGGGTGGTCATCATGATCGGACGGAAGCGCAGCAGGCAGGCCTGGAAGATGGCCTCTTGCGGCGAGAGGTCGCCGTTGCGCTGGGCGTCCAGCGCGAAGTCCACCATCATGATGGCGTTTTTCTTCACGATGCCGATCAGCAGCATGATCCCGATGAGCGCGATAAGGCTGAACGGCGCGCCGAACAGCTCCAGGGCCAGCAGTGCCCCCACGCCCGCCGACGGCAGCGTCGAAAGGATGGTCAGCGGGTGCACGTAGCTTTCATACAGCACGCCCAGCACAATATAGACCGTAGCGATGGCGGCCAGAATTAAAATCACCTGCGAGTTCATCGTCTCCTGGAATACCTGCGCGGTCCCGGCAAAGCTGCCGCGCACGGTGGACGGCACGCCAAGCTGGGTCATCGCGCGGTTGATCGCGTCGCTGGCCTCGGAAAGTGACGAACCGGCGGGCAGGTTAAAGGAGATGGTCGACGCCGCCGACAGCCCCTGATGGTTCACCGACAGCGGCGCGTTGGCAGGCTGCCAGCTGGCAAAGTACGAGAGCGGAATCGCCTTGCCGTCGTTGTTAATCACAAACATTTTGTCCAGGGCGCTGATGTCCTGGGTGTAGCGCGGGTCAACCTCCATCACCACCTTGTACTGGTTCATCGGCTGGTAGATGGTGGAGATCTCGCGCTGGCCAAAGGCGTTGTTCAGCAGGCTGTTGGCGGCTTCAACGTTAATGCCCAGCCGCGACATGGTTTCGCGGTTGTAGGTCAGGGCCATCTCGGCGCCGTTGTCCTGCTGATCGGAGTTCACGTCCGCCAGCTCCGGGAGGGCGGCCAGCGCCTTGCGGATCTTCGGCTCCCACTCGCGCAGGGCGGCTAAGTCGTCCGAGAGTAACGTGTACTGATAGCTGGCGTTCGCCTGTCGCCCGCCGACGCGGATATCCTGAACGGCCATCAAAAACAGGTTGGCTCCGGGCTCTTTGGCGAGCTTCACCCGCAGGCGGTCAATCACCTGCTGGGCGGTTTCGTTGCGCTCGCCGCGCGGTTTCAGGGTAATAAACATCATCCCGCTGTTGACGCGCGACCCGCCGGTAAAGCCAGTGACGTTATCCACCGCTTTGTCTTCACGAATGATCTTCATAAAGTCCTGCAGCTTGCCGCGCATCGCCTGGAAGGAAATGCTCTGGTCCGCCTGAATGCCGCCCATCAGCACGCCGGTATCCTGCTCCGGGAAAAAGGTTTTCGGGATGGAAATATACAGCCACACGTTGAGCACGATGGTGCCGATCAGCACCAGGCCGACCAGCCTTGTGTGGTTCAGCACCCACTTCAGCGATTTGCCGTAGCCTTCCTGCATCGCCATCAGAACGCGGCCAAAGCCTTTGCGGCGCGGCTGCGAGTGCGGCTTGCTGCGCTTGAGCATCCAGCCGCACATCATCGGCGTCAGCGTTAAGGAGATGACCAGCGAAATGCCAATGGCAACCGACAGCGTGACGGCAAACTCGCGCAGCAGCCTGCCCGGCAGCCCGCCCATCAGCAGCAGCGGCAGAAAGACCGCCACCAGCGACAGGCTCATGGAGAGTACCGTAAAGCCCACCTCGCGCGTGCCCTGCAGCGCGGCCTGCAGCGGTTTCACGCCCGCTTCCAGATGGCGGGAAATGTTTTCCAGCACCACGATGGCGTCATCCACCACGAAGCCGGTGGCAATCGTCAGGGCCATCAGCGACAGGTTGTTGAGGCTAAACCCGCACAGATACATGGCGGCAAAGGTGCCGATCAGCGAGACCGGCACGGCCACCGCCGGGATCAGCGTCGCGCGGCCGGATCGCAGGAACAGGAACACCACCAGGATCACCAGCGCGACGGAAATCACCAGCGTTTGCTCCACCTCTTCCAGCGAGGCGCGAATGGTCGGGGAGCGATCCTGGGCAATTTGCAGATCGATTGCTGCCGGGATGGTCTCCTGCAGCTCCGGGAGACGGGCGCGAATGCTGTTCACTGTCTCGATAATGTTCGCTTCCGGCAGCTTGCGGATCATCAGCAGAATCGCCGGCTTGGCGTTGGTCATCCCGGCGTTGCGTACGTCCTGCACCGAGTCGGTGACGCTGGCCACGTCGCTTAAGCGCACCGCCGCACCGTTGTTGTAGTGAATAATGAGCGGCTGATATTCCGCCGCGGTTTTCAGCTCGTCGTTAGTGTGGATCTGCCAGCGGTGGCTGTTGTCCTCTATCGCCCCCTGCGGTTTGCGCACGTTGGCGTTGCTGATGGCGGAGCGCACGTCGTCCAGCGACACGCCCTGGTTGAACAGCGCCTGCGGGTTTAACCCCACGCGCACCGCGGGCAGGGAACTCCCGCCGACGCTCACGTCCCCGACGCCGTTAATTTGAGAGATGGTCTGCGCCAGCTGGGTGGACGCAAAGTCGTACAGCTGCCCCTGCGAGTACGTATCCGAGGTCAGCGTCAGGATCATGATCGGCGCGTCAGACGGGTTGGCCTTGCGGTAGGTCGGACGGCTCGGCATCCCGCTCGGCAGCAGGCTCTGTGCGGCGTTGATGGCCGCCTGCACGTCGCGCGCCGCGCCGTTGATATCCCGGTCGAAGCTGAATTCCAGAATAATGCGCGTGCTGCCCAGCGAGCTGCTGGAGGTCATCTCGTTGACCCCCGCAATCCGCCCGAGCGAGCGTTCCAGCGGCGTGGCAACGGACGAGGCCATGGTTTCCGGCGAGGCGCCCGGCAGCGAGGCGCTGACCATGATCACCGGGAAATCTACCTGCGGCAGGGGGGCCACCGGCAGCAGCCGGAAGCCCAGCACGCCGCAGAGGGTAATGGCGAGCGAGATTAAAATCGTCGCCACCGGGCGATAAATGAAGAGGGCGAAAAACTTCACTTATGCCTCCTCTTCACGTTTCGGGAAGCGGCTTTTGGTCCACAGCGCCAGGCGGTCAAACAGCAGGTAGATCACCGGCGTGGTGAACAGCGTCAGCACCTGGCTCACCAGTAGACCGCCGACCATGCCAATACCCAGCGGACGGCGCAGCTCCGCGCCGACGCCGGTGCTCAGCATCAACGGCAGCGCGCCCAGTAAGGCGGCCAGCGTGGTCATCAGGATCGGACGAAAACGCAGCAGGCAGGCCTGGAAGATGGCATCGCGCGGCGACATCCCCTGTTCGCGCTCGGCGGCCAGGGCAAAGTCGATCATCATGATGGCGTTTTTCTTTACGATCCCGATAAGCAGGATAATGCCGATGATGGCAATCACATCCAGCTCGCTGCCCGCCAGCATTAATGCCAGCAGTGCCCCCACGCCCGCCGTCGGCAGGGTAGAAAGGATGGTGATCGGGTGTATAAAGCTTTCGTACAGCACGCCGAGCACGATGTACATCGCCACGACCGCCGCCACGATCAACCAGATGGTGTTGCCCAGCGCGGCCTGAAACGCCAGGGTGCTGCCCTGGAACTGGGTCTGAATATCAGCCGGGAAGCTGAGGTCTTTTTCCGCCGCCTGAATGGCCTCCACCGCTTCACCCAGAGAGTAATTGTCCGGCACGTTAAAGGAGATGGTGGTGGACGGGAACTGATCCAGATGGTTAATCGACAGCGGGGTGTAGCGTTCTTCCACCGTGGCGATAGCGCTCAGCGGCACAATGCCGCCGTCTTTGCTGGTCAGGCGCACCGAGTCCAGCCCCGCCAGGCCGGGCGTATTTTCGGTGTTGTGCTCCAGCACCACGCGGTACTGGTTCGCCTGGGTGTAGATGGTGGAGATCAGGCGCTGACCGAAGGCGTTGTACAGGGCGTTATCCACGTCCGCCATGGTAATACCCAGACGGCTGGCGGCGTCGCGGTTGACGTTCACATACGCCGCCAGCCCTTTGTCCTGCCAGTCGCTGCTGACGTCCGAGAGCTGCGGCAGGGTTTTGAGTTTATCCACCAGCTGCGGCACCCAGGTGCTGAGCGCGTCCAGCGAGGTGGCCTGCAGCGTGAACTGGTACTGCGTGCGGCTGACCTGGGTATCGATGGTCAAATCCTGAATCGGCTGCAGGTAAAGCTCAACGCCCGGCACGCGCGCGACGGCGTTTTGCAGCCGCTCAATGACGGCGTTGACGCGATCGTCGCGCTCATCCAGCGGCTTAAGGTTGATCTGCAGACGCGCGCTGTTGAGCGACGGGTTGGTGCCGTCGACGCCCACGTAGGAGGTCAGGCTCTCGACCGCCGGATCTTTCATAACAATCTCAGACACCTGCTGCTGGCGCTGGGCCATATTGGCGAAGGAGACCGACTGCGGCGCCTGAAGCGTGCCCTGAATAATGCCGTTGTCCTGGATGGGGAAGAAGCCTTTCGGAATGAAAATCCACAGCATCACGCTGAGCGCCAGCGTGCCGAGCGCCACGCCGAGCGTCGCCCACGGGTGGTTGAGGACTTTCGCCAGCACGCGACCGTAGGCGGCAATAATGCGCTCGAACATGCGCTCGGAGGCGCGCGAGAAGCGGTTTTGCTTGCGCAGCGACGCGTGGCTCAGCATGCGGGCGCACATCATCGGCGTCAGGGTCAGCGATACCACCGCGGAGATCAGAATGGCGACCGCCAGCGTGACGGCAAACTCGCGGAAAAGACGACCGACGATATCGCCCATAAACAGCAGCGGGATCAGCACCGCAATCAGGGAGAAGGTCAGCGAGATAATGGTAAAGCCGATCTCGCCCGCGCCTTTCAGCGCGGCGGCCAGCGGTTTTTCGCCTTTCTCGATATAGCGCGAGATGTTCTCAATAACGACGATTGCGTCATCCACCACGAACCCGGTGGCGATGGTGAGCGCCATCAGCGTCAGGTTGTTGATCGAAAAATCGAGGAACACCATCACCGCAAAGGTACCGACCAGCGAGAGCGGTACGGCGACGGCGGGGATGATGGTCGCCGGGACGTTACGCAGGAACAGATAGATAATCATCACCACCAGCGCAATCGCCAGCATCAGCTCGAACTGGGTGTCGGTGACCGACGCGCGAATGTTGGTGGTACGGTCGGAAAGCACCTTCACGCTGACCGATTTCGGCAGGCTTTCGATCAGCTGCGGCAGCATGGTGCGGATGCTGTCGGCGGTTTCGATGATGTTGGCACCCGGCTGGCGCTGCACGTTCATCACGATCGCCTGCTGTTTGTTGGCCCAGGCTCCCAGCCAGCTGTTCTCCGCGCCTTGTTCTACAGTCGCCACGTCGCCCAGACGCACTGGCGCGCCGTTCTGGTAGGCGATAATCAGCTGACGATATTCGTCGGCGGACTGCATCTGGTCGTTGGCGGAGAGCGTCACGGCGCGGGTTGGGCCGTCCAGCGAGCCCTTCGCCGAGTTGACGTTGGCATTGCTGATGGCGCTGCGGATGGTTTCGCTGGTGAGCCCCAGCGCGGCGATGGCCTGCGCGTTCAGCTTGACGCGCACCGCCGGGCGCTGGCCGCCCGCGAGGGTGACGAGGCCAACGCCGGAGACCTGAGAAATCTTCTGCGCCACGCGCGTTTCGACCATGTCTTCGACCTGGGTCATCGGCATGGCGGAGGAGGTGACGGCAAGCGTCATGATCGGCGGATCTGCCGGGTTCACCTTGCTGTAGACCGGTGGGTTAGGCAGGTCTGACGGCAGCAGGTTGGTAGCGGCGTTGATGGCGGCCTGCACCTCCTGCTCGGCGACGTCCAGCGACAGCGTCAGCTGGAACTGCAGCGTCACGACGGATGCCCCGCCGGAACTCTGGGAGGACATCTGTTTTAGCCCCGACATCTGGCCGAACTGGCGCTCCAGCGGGGCGGTAATGGCGGACGTCACCACGTCAGGGCTGGCCCCGGGATAGAGGGTGACAACCTGAATCGTTGGGTAATCCACCTCCGGCAGCGCCGAGACGGGCAGGAAGCGATAGCCGATAATCCCGGCGAGCAGGATCGCCACCATCAGCAACGTGGTGGCGACAGGACGGAGGATAAACAGGCGTGAAGGCCCACCTGTAGAGCCCGGCGGCAGCACCTGCATCAGGAGGTCGCTCCCTGTTTCGCAGGTTCAACCACTTCCACTTTGGCCCCTTCGGTTAGACGATCAATGCCGTCGGTGACCACGCGGTCGCCTGCGGAAAGCCCGGCGCTGATGACCACCGTCTGGCTGTCCTGAATTCCGGTTTTTACGAGATGCTTGCTGACTTTATTGTCGCTGTTAAGCACCCAGACAAAGTTACCTTCATTACCCATCTGCAGTGCAGCGGTGGGGATCACCACCGCGTTCTCTTCGGTCGCAACCAGCATGCGCGCATTGACGAACTGGTTCGGGAAGAGGGCATCGTCCTGGTTATTAAAGCGCGCCTTCAGCTTGATGGTGCCGGTGGTGGTGTCGATCTGGTTATCCAGACTGAGCAGAGACCCTTCACTCAGTTTCTGCTTGTTGGTGCGGTCCCAGGCTTCCACAACCAGGCCTTTACCGGCTTTTTGCGCCTGCATGACGGTCGCGATATCGCTTTCCGGCAGGGTAAAGACTAAATCAATCGGGTGGGTCTGGGTGATCACCACGATGCCCGTGGTGTCGCCGCTGGAGATTTGGTTGCCGATATCAACCTGCTTCAGGCCAACGCGGCCGTCAATCGGCGCGGTGATGCGGCTCCAGTCCAGCTGCAGCTGGGCGCTGGCCACAGCGGCTTCGTCCGCTTTGATCGTGCCCTGCGTTTCACGGACCAGCGACTGCTGGGTATCCAGCTCCTGACGGGACACCAGATTCGTTTTCACCAGTTGCTGGTAGCGGGCTAAATCGCGCCGGCCGTTGGCGAGGGTCGCGTTGTCTTTCGCGAGCTGTCCCTGCGCCTGGGCGAGGGCGACCTTAAACTGACTCGGGTCGATTTCCGCCAGCAGGTCACCAGCCTTAACCTGCTGACCTTCCTGGAAGTGGATCGCGATGAGCTGGCCGTCGACGCGGCTGCGCACCGTGGCGGTGTTGGCGGCGGTAATGGTCCCGAGACCGGTGAGATAGCGAGGAACGGCTTTATTCACCGCCGTCGCCGCCTGAACCGGCGCCAGGGCGCCGCCGCGCATTCCATGACGCCCTCCGCCCGTGGGGCGCTGAGCCTGGCTGGTGGCACCGGCGGGTGCGGCGGAGTTCGCGGATTGGCTGTGCCAGTACCAGGCGGCGGCAAGGGCCACCACAATGATGCCAGCGGCGATTGCCCAGCGGGATTTGTTACTGCCTTTCATCGTTATACGTTCTCATCCTGAATACTTCGGGGAATGATACTAGTTTAGTCAGGCAACACAGCGGAAAAATGGAGGAAATATGGAAGACTGTCGGGAATTGTCTGAGTGTTGCCGGGTGACGCTTCGCTTACCCGGCCTACAAGGTAAATGCGAACGGCAACAGAAGTTGCCGTTTTTGGTGTTTTGTGGGAGAGGGCACCAGACCGCACTACAACAACACACGTTTTGAAGGCCGGGTAAGGCGAAGCCGCCATCCGGCACAACCGCACTAGCTAAACATCACCTGCGCCCAGCGCGCCAGACCGGCGGTAACGGAGCCAAAGTCATCACCACCCGCAATCGGAATACCCGGCAGCTGTTCGGCCAGCGCTTTCTTGATCAGCGGTGAACGGGCACTTCCCCCGGTCAGGTAAATCACGTCCGGCTTCTCTTTGCCGTTCTCCAGCGCGAGCTGCACCTGTTCCAGAATGCGCTGTAGCGGCTGGGCAAGCGCCGTCTCCAGCCCGTCCTGCGAAATAGCGGTGGCCAGTTCGTCACTGATAAACGGCAGGGAGACCGCATGTTCAGCGCGGTCGGAAAGGGCGATTTTGCTCTCTTCCGCAGTTCGCACCACGCGGTAGCTCAGACGCTGGCGCCACACTTTATAGAGCAGGGCGACTTTTTCGCCATCCTGAGCATCGCGAACCAGATCGTTAAGGAAGCGGCCGTTGGCGGTGCTGTAAAAATCACTCTGTGCCGGCACGTCGTTGATGGCAATCGCGTTCCACCACGGCAGGATCGGCAGCGCGATGCCTTTTTCCGTTTGCCCGCCCATGCCGAGCAGCGGCATCAGGCTTTTGAATGCCAGGGCGATGTCAAGATCGTTCCCGCCTACGCGGCAGCCGCTGTGCCCCAGCAGGCTGTTTTCACGATCGCGCCGGTTATGCCACTGGGGGCCCATCAGCAGCAGCGAGCAGTCCGTCGTGCCCCCGCCGATGTCCACGACCAATACGCGCTTCTCTTCCGACAGCGTGGCTTCAAAATCCAGCCCCGCCGCAACCGGCTCGTACTGGAATACCACGTCGCGGAAGCCTGCGCGGTGCGCCGCGCGTTCCAGGATCCCCTGCGCCTGCTGGTTGGCCTCGTCGCCGCCCAGCCCCTGGAAGTTAATTGGTCGGCCAATCACCGCCTGGGTAATCGCCTCTGGGACCTGCGTCTGCGCCTGGTTGCGGATGTGCAGCATCATCGCACACACCAGGTCTTCAAACAGCGCGACCTGCTGCGGCTTCAGGCCGCTGGCGCCGAGGAAGGATTTTGGCGACTTAACGAAATAGACCTCTTCCGGGTCTTCAATGTAGTGTCCGAGCGAGGAGAGGCCGAACTGCACGCTGGACGGCGTAACGTCGATATCTTCCTCGCGGTTGAAGCTGACGGCACGGCGTAACAGCGCCTGGGTTTCCGCCGCCGAAGCCGGAACCTGATGGTGGCGGAACAGCCATTCGCTCACCGCTTCACGCGTCGGTGCGCAGAGCATTGACGGCAGTAGCGTGCTCTCTTTTTCCATTTTCAGGAGCCGTGGCTGCCCGTTTTGCATAATCGCAACCGAGCAGTTTGCCGTACCGTAGTCAAATCCAATAAACACGATGAATCCCCATGCCGGTGAGAAGGGGCGAGACTTTAACGAAATGTCCGCATGGCGACAACAGGAATATGAAAGCAAGGCGAAACAGGACCTTTCCGTTTATGCTGTGAAGAACCCAAAAGGAGAGATGATGTACACCCTGAACTGGCTTCCCCCTTACGACTGGCAGTGGATGTTTGGCTTTCTTGGCGCGCGTGCGGTGACGGGCATTGAAACCGTCACGCACGACTACTACGAGCGCAGTTTTGCCTGCGAGGGACATCAGGGGATCTTCCGCGTGACGCCGGATATCGCAACACATACGCTGACCGTAACCCTCAGCCCGGGGTTAATTCCGGTTGCGCAGCCGTGCCTTGAGCGCATAGAACGCCTGTTCGATCTTGCCTGCAATCCGCAGCACATCGCAGAGACGCTGGGCGATCTCGGTGCTGCAAGGCCGGGCTTACGTTTGCCGGGAGCGATGGATGCGTACGAGCAGGGCGTCCGGGCGATTCTCGGGCAGTTGGTGAGCGTGGCGATGGCGGCGAAGCTGGCGTCACGCGTGGTGGCGTTATGCGGTGAACCCGTGGCGGATTGCCCGGGCTATCTCTGCTTCCCCACGCCGCAGGCGCTGGCGGCAGCGGACCCGCTGGCGCTGAAAGCGTTGGGCATGCCGATAAAGCGCGCGGAGTCGCTGATTCATCTGGCGCAGTCGGTTATCGACGGAACATTTCCGCTTTTCCCGCCCGCGAATATAGAAGAGGGGATGAAGGCGCTACAAAAGCGGCCGGGGATAGGGCGCTGGACGGCAAATTATCTGGCCCTGCGCGGCTGGCAGGCGAAAGATGTGTTTCTGCCGGATGATTACCTGATTAAACAACGCTTCGCCGGAATGACGCCCGCGCAAATTCGTCGCTATGCCGAACGCTGGAAGCCGTGGCGCTCCTACGCGCTGCTGCATATCTGGTATACCGACGGCTGGGCACCGTCAGTTGATCGCGAAATAACTGGTGTTGAGAAGAAGATCTAATGGCTGCGGCTCGGCGATGGTGTCACCAAAGATAAAATCGATGCCGATACCGGAGAGCGTATCCATCATGATGGGCTGGTTACAGGGGCCTGCGATGGTTTTCATTCCCAGACGCTGGGCGTGGCCCTGAACAATGGTCACCATCATCTCATCCATCAGATTGCCGTACACGTTGGTTACCACCTCCGCATCCAGCATCAGATAGTCGGCCATGTTCGCAGTCAGGTGGGTAAAGACGTTCATATCGCGTCCCACCTGGCTGAAGATCACGCGGCAGCCCGCCTGGCGAAGCTTTTGCAGACCCCGATGCAGGTTCTTATCCGGATTGCACACCACATCGACAGAGATAACCAGATGCAGCAGACGGCCCGGCATCGGGCTTTTATCCAGCAGGTCGAGCAGTTCATCGACCAGCGTTACGCTGGCTAAACCGGCCTCCGAGAGCGGCAGCGCCACACCCATGCCTTTACTGGCGATCTGGGCGGCTGAGGTGCGGAAAAACTCGCTAAAGATCCGCCTGTCGAGGGCATGCAGAAGCTCTGGTTCCGCCAGGCCCGAGCGGAAGGCATGCTCTTCCTGAACTTCGCCCTGGCTGGTCCACAGGCGTAACGACAGCAGCCAGAAATTACTGCTCTCAGGGATGCGCGGTGAGGCGACGCTGCGGGCAATCATCATCAGATGATTGTCTTTAATCATGTGCCACTGTTCATCAAGCGACATCATGCTGCGCGTGTGGTGATCCCGCTCCTGCTGGGGTTCATACACCGTCACCATGCCACGTCCGCTGTTTTTTGAGGCGTAACAGGCAATGTCCGCCTGCGACATGATCTCCGACGCCTGATGGTTATTTTCATCAATCAGCGTGATGCCGGCGCTGGCGCCGATCCGGTGCAGGCGGCCTTCCCACATAAAGTGATAGTCGTTGATGGCATGAATCAGGCGACCGGCGATATAGCGCGCGCTTTCCAGGTTGCAGTCCGGTAACAGTAACCCGAACTCGTCCCCGCCCAGACGCGCCAGCACGTCGCTGGAGCGGAGCATGGTCAACATCAGGGAAGCCAGTTCCCGCAGCAGGGCATCACCCGCGGCGTGGCCAGCCGTGTCGTTGACGGCTTTGAAGCGATCGAGGTCGATAAACACCAGGGCATGGCGCTGGCGCGTTTCGCGAACGGTCTGCAAGAGCCGTTTGAGATGGTTTTCGAAGCTGACCCGGTTTGCCAGATGGGTCAGGGCATCGTGGGAGGCGCTGTAGCTCAGCTGGCGCAGCATTTTACGCGACTCGGTCACGTCCTGAATCACGATCACCGAGCCAATATTCTGTCCATCCAGCGTGCTGAGCGGCGTAATGCTGTAGTGGATATCATAATTGCCGCCGGTACGGCAGTTCAGCACCACATCCTGATCGATATCGGAACGGGACATATCGCCGCTGTGAATATTCTCCATCAGCGGCCCTTTTTCGCCGAAGGTAATGTGTAACACCTTCAGGATCGGCTGGCCGATAGCCTCGGTCTGGAGCCAGCCGCTCATTTTCTCCGCGACCGGGTTCATAAAGGTGACGTTCATGTTGATATCGGTGCACAGCACCGCTTCACCGATGGAGTCGAGGGTAATGTGCAGACGCTCTTTTTCCTGGAAGAGGGCCTCGTTAAGCTGCTTAACCTCGGTCATGTCCATGTTGATGCCGAGCAGCCGTTCAACTTCCCCCTGCTTATTGAGCACCCGGTTCGCCAGGGAGCGAATATGACGCACGCCTTCCTTCACGCGGATGCGGAATTCCAGCTTAAACGGCAGGCGGGAAATCAGGGAGTCCCGCAGCACCTGCTCGGCGTGGACGCGATCCTCCGGCAGCATCGTGTCGTGCCAGAGCTGCCAGGTGGGCTTGATGTGCGGCGGTATTTCATAGAGCTCAAACATCCGCTTATCCCAGCTGATAATGTCGGGTTCCAGATCCCACTCCCAGATGCCGATGCCCCCGGCTTCGTTAGCCAGCGTAATGCGCTCCATCAGGCGCTTATTGACCCATTCGGTCTGCTTCAGATCGTTAATGTCTTCAATCTGGGCAATAAAATAGAGCGGGGAGCCGTCGGCATGGCGCACCACGGAGACGGCAAGAAGCGCCCAGACCACTTCCCCGTCGCGGGTGTAATAGCGCTTCTCGAGGGAGTAGGTATTGATCTCGCCGTTGACCAGCTGTTCGAGCTGCTCGAGGTCGGTATTCAGATCTTCTGGCCAGGTGAGCTGCTGGAAGGTCAGCGACTGAAGCTCCGTCTGGCTGTAGCCGAGGAAATTGCACAGCGCCTTGTTCGCCTGAAGCCATTTGCCTTCAATGCTGACCAACGCCATACCGATGGCGGAATATTCCATCGCGTTACGAAAGCGCTCTTCGCTTTCGGTGATGTGTTTGCGTTCGGCGCGGAAGGCGTACATCACCATGGTCATCACGTTAGCGGGCAGGAGCAGCATCAGGAACGGCAGCCAGGGGGCGTTCAGCATCGGCCCGGCGTGCTGGGTGGTCAGCGCCAGAGGATTGCGGGCAATCATCAGCGACACCACCATCACGGTGACCAGAAACACCATGAACGCTTCCATCCGCGGCAGGCGCACGGCGCTCCACATCAGCAGAACGATCACGCAGGTGAAGGGCCACGGCAGCCAGGTGATGGCGGCCCAACTGAGGGCTAACGTCACGGCCAGCGTGGTCAGCGTTTCCAGCAGCAATCGCGGGTCACGGTGGCGCAGCAGATAATGCGGTTTAAATAACAGCCCCAGTGGCACCAGTGCCAGTGCGCCAATGGCTTCTGACAACACCCAGACGAAGAAATTACGCAGGGGCTCAGAGCCGGGTGCCAGCAGAGACACCAGAATGCCGCCCATCAGTGGCGGCACCAGCGCGCTGCCGATGGCCACGCGGATCCAGTCGTTCAGATTCTGCAGCGGGTTGTACCACGGGAGCCATTTACGCAGGAACAGCGCGCCGATAACGGCCTCAATGACGTTGACCGCAGGGTAGATGAGGCTGACCGACCCCCAGGAGAACAGCATCCATGAGGCCAGAATATTGCCGAACGAACAGGCCAGGGCAATGCCCGGCCACATTTTTCCGGCATGGCGGTAAAACGCCACCATCATAATGGCGGTGGGAAACCAGAGCGGGGCCAGCAGGGTGCCGAAGCGGGTGAGCTCCAGCGAAAATAAGGTAAAGATAAAGGTGACCAGGCCCAGACAGACAAGTCGTAATAAAGGATGTGGGGTGGTCACCAAAACCCGCTGGTATTGTTTATTCATTACCGCTTTATCCAGAGACGCCATGCCGTCAGGGAAGAAGATGTCCGAACGCGTGAATTTGATAATTTGGTTTATGCTAGTACAAACAATTTACAATTCATATGGTGACCGCTCAGAATTTGACAACACAGACTTATTAAATACTTACTCCGTGAAAAAAAAACGGGTAAGCGGCGAAAAAATGCACATTTAAATTTCATTCAGGGAATAACTCGTCACTTTTCGGTCAGTCTCGCAGAACCTGAGTATTCGACTGGTATCACGCCCGCGAAATCCCTATAATTGCCGCGTTTGACGCTCCGGCGTCGTCCTTCCTTTACATCCAGGTTAATCAGGTCGCTAAATTTATGACTGATAAGTCTCATCAGTGCGTCATTATAGGCATCGCCGGCGCATCGGCTTCAGGTAAAAGTCTAATTGCCAGTACGCTTTATCGCGAACTGCGTGAACAAGTAGGTGATGAGCATATCGGCGTCATTCCCGAAGACAGCTATTACAAAGATCAATCCCATCTGTCGATGGAAGAGCGCGTTAAAACGAACTATGACCACCCAAATGCGATGGATCACAGCCTGCTGTTCCAGCATTTAGAAGCGCTTAAGAGCGGCCAGGCGATCGAACTGCCCGTTTACAGTTACGTAGAACATACCCGCACCCAGGAAACGATCCGCATCGAGCCGAAAAAGGTCATTATCCTTGAAGGCATCCTGCTGCTGACCGACGCCCGCCTGCGTGAATCCATGAACTTCTCGATTTTCGTCGATACCCCGCTGGATATTTGCCTGATGCGCCGCATCAAGCGTGACGTTAATGAACGCGGCCGCTCAATGGACTCCGTGATGGCGCAATACCAGAAAACGGTCCGCCCGATGTTCCTGCAGTTTATTGAGCCCTCCAAACAATACGCCGATATCATCGTGCCGCGCGGGGGTAAAAACCGCATCGCGATCGATATCTTAAAAGCGAAAATCAGCCAGTTTTTTGAATAAGCCGCGTGAATTGTGTACCGTTCAGAGATAACCTGGTTTTACCCTGAGCACTTACCGGCTCAGGGTACGATGCATGAAAGGAGAAAAAGGCATGCGTCTTTGTGATCGCGATATTGAAGCCTGGCTGGATGAAGGCCGTTTGTCTATTACCCCACGTCCACCTGTTGAGCGTATCAATGGGGTGACCGTCGATGTCCGGTTGGGGAATAAATTCCGCACCTTTAGCGGCCATACCGCACCGTTCATTGACCTCAGCGGACCGAAGGACGAAGTCAGCGCCGCGCTCGATCGCGTGATGAGTGACGAAATCGTAATCGAAGATGGCGAAGCCTTTTATCTGCATCCGGGTGAACTGGCGCTGGCGGTAACGTTTGAATCCGTCACCCTGCCTGCGGACCTCGTCGGCTGGCTTGACGGCCGTTCTTCGCTGGCCCGACTGGGACTGATGGTACACGTGACCGCGCACCGTATCGATCCAGGCTGGTCGGGCCGTATTGTGCTGGAATTCTTCAATGCCGGTAAATTGCCGCTGGCGCTTCGTCCGGGGATGATGATCGGCGCGTTAAGTTTTGAACCGCTGTCAGGCCCGGCAGACAGGCCGTATAACCGCCGTCAGGACGCAAAATATCGCGACCAGCAGGGTGCGGTTGCCAGCCGTATTGATAAAGACTGATCGTTAGTCCATTGAGGATGCCATGAGAAGAGTTCTGACAACGCTGATGATTTTGCTGGTGGTGCTGGTGGCTGGCCTTTCGGCGTTGGTTCTGCTGGTTAACCCTAACGACTTCCGCGCGTATATGGTGCGGCAGGTTGAGGCACGCAGTGGTTATCAACTGAAGCTGGACGGGCCGCTGCGCTGGCACGTCTGGCCGCAGCTCAGCATTCTCTCTGGCCGCATGTCGCTCACGGCGCCGGGGGCGTCCCAGCCGCTGGTGTCCGCAGACAACATGCGCCTTGATGTGGCGCTGATCCCGCTCATTTCCCATCAGCTGCAGGTGAATCAGGTGATGCTGAAAGGCGCGGTGATTCAGCTCACCCCGCAAACTGAAGCTGTGCGTGATGCCAACGCGCCGGTGGCACCGCGTGAAAATACCCTGCCTGATGAACCGTCTGATACTGGCTGGTCCTTTGATATTGGCAAACTGAAAGTGGCCGATAGCGTGCTGGTTTTCCAGCATGAGCACGAAGAGCTGGTCACCGTTCGCAACATTAATCTGCAGATGGAACAGGATGAGCACCATCTTGCATCGGTGGAATTCAGCGGGCGCGTGAACCGCGATCAGCGGGATCTGACGCTGTCGTTGAATGCTAATGTGAATGCGTCAGACTATCCGCATCAGCTCACGGCGAACATCCAGCAGCTTAACTGGCAGCTGACGGGGGCCAATCTGCCCACCCAGGGGATCGCCGGTCAGGGGACGCTGCAGGCCGTGTGGCGTGAGGAACAAAAACAGCTGGAGCTGGATAATCTCAACCTGCAGGCAAATGACAGTAGCCTGAAGGGACAGGCGAGCGTCACCTTTGAAGAGAAGCCGAAGTGGGTGCTGGATCTGCAATTTGACAAGCTCAACCTGGAAAACCTGTTGCCACCTCTGCCAGCCAGCGCCACGGACAGCGAGGCGACGCAGACGGGGCAAAGCCAGACACCGGTATCACGTCCGGTTATTTCGTCGAATCTCGATCAACCTGACTATAACGCTCTGCGCGGATTCACGGCGGATATTCTGCTGAAAGCCACCAGCCTGCGCTGGCGCGGCATGGACTTTACCGACGTGAGCAGCCAGATGTTTAACCATAACGGTTTGCTGGTGATCTCCGAACTGAGCGGCAAGATGGGCGCAGGACACCTCTCACTGCCCGGCACGCTGGATGTCCGTAAAGACGTTGCCAGCGCCGAATTCCAGCCGCGTCTCGATAACGTTGAGATAGGCACCATCCTGACCGCGTTTAACTACCCGATCTCTCTGACGGGGCAGTTGACGCTCGCGGGTAATTTCTCCGGCACGAAAATTGATGCCGATGCTTTCCGCCGCGAGTGGCAGGGGCAGGCGCATCTTGATCTGAAAAACTCCCGTATGGAAGGGCTTAACTTCCAGCAGCTGGTGCAGCAGGCGGTGGAGCGCAGCAGCGATGTGAAAGCCCAGGAGAGCTACGACAGTGCCACGCGCCTCGACAGCTTCACCACGGACCTGACGCTGAACAACGGACAACTCTCTCTCGACGGAATGCAGGGTACCTCTTCACTCTTATCATTAACGGGCGAGGGTAAGCTGGATCTGGTCAAAGAGACGGCGGACACGCGCTTTAACGTGCGGGTACTTTCCGGCTGGCAGGGGGAAAGCAAGCTCATTGACTTCCTGAAAGAGACGCCGGTCCCGCTGACCGTATACGGCAAATGGCAGGCCCTGAATTACAGTCTGCAGGTGGATCAGATCCTGCGTAAGCATCTGCAGGATGAAGCGAAACGTCGACTCAGCGACTGGGCGGATCGTAATAAAGATTCACAGGACGGCAAGGATGTGAAGAAGCTGCTGGATAAGCTTTGATGCCTGTTGCGCCGGGGGGCGGCTTCGCCTTACCCGGCCTACAAAAACCGAACACCGCAGGCCGGGTGAGCGAAACGCCACCCGGCTTTTTTACACCTCAAAATCCAGTTCTTCCTCTTCCCGCAGCGGTATCAGCTGAACCTTCTGCACGCGATGGTTTTCAATCTGGAGCGTTTTAAGCCGATAGTCGCCGACCTGAACCTCTTCCCCCGGCTGTGGGATACGCTGCAAATACTCCATCAGCAGACCGGCAATGGTGTGGTATTCCCGTTTATCATCCAGCGGCAGCGGCACATACTGCACCAGGTCTTCCAGCGGCATATGGCCGTTAGCCGTCCACGAGCCGTCGGCGTTTTTCTGAATGTCGTGGCGGGCGTCTATCTCATCCACCTCGTTTGGCAGGTTACCGGCAATGGTTTCCATCACGTCGCTGAGCGTGACCAGTCCTTCCACCGAACCAAACTCATCCACCACAAAGGCAAAGTGGGTCCGCGCGTTACGGAACTGCTCAAGGGCGGAAAGCAACGGCAGCCCCTCCGGGAAGACCAGCGGCTGGCGAACCAGGACGCGGAGATTGAGCGGCTCGCCGTGAAGCTGCTGCTGGAGCAGGTCAATGACGTGCACCACGCCCAGCAGTTCCTCTTCCGCTTCCCCGCCGGTCACCACCACGCGGGTGTGCTGGTTTTTATCCAGCAGGGCGCGAATGTGCGCTTCCGGGGCCGTCAGGTCAATATGCTCAATGTCATGCCGCGACGTCATAATGCTGCTGACCGTACGCTGGTTCAGATTGAGCACTCGCTCAATCATCCGTCGTTCCTGCGGGTCAAAGATCTGCCCGTCGCTGTGGTCGGCCAGCATGGCGGAGGATTCGGCGTCCAGCTCCGCATCCTCTTTCTTGCCGCTTAACAGACGCATGACCGTGTCGGCTGTGCGCTGACGCAGAGTCTGATTGGCGGAAAGGAAGCGACGGCGGTTGAATATCGCCAGCTGGTTAAGCGCTTCAATCATGACGGAGAACCCGATGGCGGCATACAGGTAGCCTTTCGGAATATGGAAGCCAAAACCGTCGGCCACCAGGCTGAAGCCAATCATCAGCAGGAAGCTCAGGCAAAGAATAACGATGGTCGGGTGACTGTTCACGAAGCGGGTCAGTGCCTTGCTGGCCATGACCATCAGCGTGATGGCAATAATGACCGCGGCCATCATCACCGCAAGGTGGTCCACCATCCCGACGGCGGTGATCACCGAGTCCAGGGAGAAGACCGCATCCAGCACCACGATTTGCGCGACCACCGGCCAGAATTTTGCTCCGCGGCGCTGGGTCGGGTTCTCGCTGTCTTTGCCTTCCAGCCGCTCGTTGAGCTCCACGGTGGCTTTGAACAGCAGGAATAGCCCGCCGAAGAGCATGATCAGATCGCGGGCGCTAAAGCTCAGACCGTGAATGGAGAACAGAGGCTGAGTGAGCGTGACCAGCCAGGAAATAGAGGCCAGCAGCAGTAAGCGCATCACCATCGCCAGCAGCAGCCCCGTTACGCGCGCGCGATCGCGCTGGGAAGGGGGCAGTTTTTCAGCGAGGATGGCGATAAAAACCAGATTATCAATCCCGAGCACCAGCTCGATGACAACCAGCGTAACCAGCCCGGCCCAGATTGAGGGATCGGCAATCCATTCCATAGTAGTAGCAATACCTTCTGTAACATGACTAATGACACAATTCGATCATGGATAAAGCTGTGGGAAAATGCAATGTCAGTATGAGATTTCTCTCAATAATCATTAAATTAAAACTGCCGGGTATAATAGTTTTAATTTATCCAGGAAATCTGTATTTATCCGAAATAACAAAATTAAGAAATATCGCATTAAAAGATGTTCAATCATAACGCTGTCAACATAAAGAAATTCTTAAAAATAAAGTGCATTTCTAAATAAATTCTTAAAAGTTGACGTTCGGAACCCGTTTTCTTGCCTGTTTTGGGATTAACTGTTACAAGATTATTAGCCTAAAAAAGGATAACTCCCGTTAAGGATTGATGTTTTTTTTGGGCGATTAACGAAATAGTGCCTGCGTATTTTGAATGCTTCATTTATTTCACCAGCAAAAAATCCTTGCGGTTTTTTGCCTGTAATTCATTGTGTTATAGCGTATTGGTAGCTGGAAGCCAAGGGCGGTAGCGTGCCTGAATGTGTGTGGGTGGGCCATGATTACGTTGTCAACAATGACTGGCCAAATAGCGTTTTTTTTAGGAATGTTGCCACTTATATTTTTATTTAATTAGCTACATTCTTAATGCATTTTAGATTCACACGTATTTAAATTGCACAGGATAATTACTCTGCCAAAGTGATAAATAATCAATGATGAACTCCAAAATGAAATTGATGCCATTATTGGTGTCTGTGACCTTGATGAGCGGTTGCACGGTCTTTCCCGGAAGCAATATGTCTACAATGGGCAAGGATGTGATCAAGCAACAGGATGCCGATTTTGATCTCGACAAAATGGTGAATGTTTATCCACTTACGCCTCGTCTGGTCGAACAATTACGCCCACGTCCAAACGTTGCCCAGCCAAATATGTCACTGGACCAGGAAATTGCTTCCTACCAGTATCGCGTAGGGCCTGGAGACGTCATTAACGTGACCGTCTGGGATCACCCCGAACTGACCACGCCAGCGGGCCAGTACCGTAGCTCAAGCGACACCGGTAACTGGGTGCAGTCAGATGGCACCATGTTCTATCCCTACATTGGTAAAGTCCATGTAGCAGGGAAAACGCTTGCCGAGATCCGCAGTGATATTACCGGCCGCTTAGCGCAGTACATCGCCGATCCGCAGGTGGACGTTAATATCGCCGCATTCCGCTCGCAAAAAGCCTATATCTCCGGCCAGGTGAACAAATCTGGTCAGCAGGCCATCACCAACGTTCCTCTGACCGTGCTGGATGCCATTAACGCGGCTGGCGGGTTAACCGACGGCGCCGACTGGCGCAACGTGGTACTGACCCACAACGGGAAAGAGCAGCGCATTTCGCTGCAGGCGCTGATGCAAAACGGCGATCTGACCCAGAACCGCCTGCTTTATCCGGGCGATATCCTCTATGTACCACGCAATGACGATCTTAAAGTCTTCGTGATGGGTGAAGTGAAGAAACAGAGCACCCTCAAGATGGACTTCAGCGGTATGACGCTGACCGAAGCGCTGGGCAATGCTGAGGGTATCGATCTGACGACCTCTAACGCGACCGGTATCTTCGTGATCCGTCCGCTGAAAGGTGAGGGCAGCGCGAAAGGCAAGATTGCCAACATCTACCAGCTGGATATGTCCGATGCGACCTCTCTGGTGATGGCGACGGAGTTCCGTCTCCAGCCATACGACGTGGTGTATGTCACTACCGCACCGGTTGCCCGCTGGAACCGTCTGATCAACCAGTTGCTGCCAACCATCAGTGGCGTTCGCTACATGACGGATACGGCGCGCGACATTCATACCTGGTAATCCGCGATGTTTAACAAAATTCTGGTGGTATGCGTGGGGAACATTTGCCGTTCCCCTACGGCTGAACGGTTGTTGAAACACTACCAGCCCGAACTGACCGTTGATTCGGCAGGGCTGGGTGCACTGGTCGGTAAAGGTGCCGATGAGCGCGCAATGAGCGTGGCGCGGGACCATCACCTCTCTCTCGACGGGCATGTTGCCCGCCAGGTCACTGGCCGCATGTGCCGTGAGTATGACCTGATTCTGGCGATGGAAAAACGCCATATTCAAGCGCTGTGCGATATCGCTCCGGAGATGCGCGGTAAGGTGATGCTGTTTGGACACTGGGACAATGAGCGTGAAATTCCCGATCCATATCGCAAAAGCCATGAGGCTTTCGAGGCGGTTTACACCTTACTTGACCAGTCTGCCCAACAGTGGGCGCAGGCACTGAAAGCTCAGCAGGGATAACAATGACAGAAAAAACAAAACCTTCTGCCGCCCCGACTTCGGGCAGTGATGAAATTGATATTGGGCGCCTGGTTGGCACGGTTATCGAGGCAAAGTGGTGGGTGCTGGGCATTACCGCCGTGTTTGCCGCGGCGGCCGTCGTCTATACGCTGTTCGCCACCCCTATCTACAGCGCCGATGCGCTGGTGCAGATCGAGCAGAATACCGGTAACTCGCTGGTGCAGGACATTGGCTCCGCGCTGGCGAACAAGCCGCCGGCCTCTGACGCTGAAATCCAGCTCATCCAGTCACGTCTGGTGCTGGGTAAAACGGTTCACGACCTTGGGCTCGATATCTCCGTCACCAAAAATACCTTCCCAATCTTTGGTGCGGGCTGGGATCGGCTGATGGGCAGAAGCAACGACACGGTGAAGGTCACTGACTTCGTGCTGCCAAAAGGGGCAGCCGATCAGACCTTTACCCTCACGGTGCTTGGCCCGAAACAGTATCAGTTGACCAGCGACGCGGGCTTTAGCGCGCGCGGTGAAGTCGGACAGATGCTGAGCAAAGACGGCGTCAGCATGATGGTCAGTGCGATCAACGCCCAGGAGGGTGGGGAGTTTACCGTCACCAAATTCTCCACGCTGGGGATGATCAACAACCTGCAAAACAACCTGACCGTCACTGAAAACGGTAAGGACACCGGCGTGCTGAGCATGACCTTTACCGGGGAAGATAAGGATCAGATCCGCGACATCCTGAACAGCATTACCCGCAACTACCTTGAGCAGAACGTTGAGCGTAAGTCGGCTGAAGCGGCGAAAAGCCTGGCGTTCCTGTCGAAACAGCTCCCGGAAGTGCGCGCCCGCCTGGATGATGCCGAGAACAAGCTGAACGCCTACCGCCAGGATAAAGACTCTGTCGACCTGCCGCTGGAGGCGAAATCGGTCCTCGATTCGATGGTCAACATTGACGCGCAGCTCAACGAGCTCACCTTCAAAGAGGCGGAGATCTCCAAGCTTTACACCAAACGTCACCCGGCTTACCGCACGCTGCTGGAGAAACGCCGCACGCTGGAAGAGGAGAAGGCGAAGCTCAATGACCGTGTGACCGCGATGCCGAAAACGCAGCAGGAGATCGTGCGTCTGACCCGCGACGTGGAGTCAGGACAGCAGGTTTACATGCAGCTGCTGAACAAGCAGCAGGAGCTGAAAATCACCGAGGCAAGCACCGTGGGTGACGTGCGCATCGTCGACCCGGCGATTACCCAGCCAGGCGTGCTGAAGCCGAAGAAAGCGCTGATCATTCTCGGCAGCATTATTCTCGGCCTGATGCTCTCCATCGTTGGCGTGCTGCTGCGTTCGCTGTTCAACCGCGGTATCGAAAGCCCGCAGGTGCTGGAAGAGAACGGTATCAACGTCTATGCCAGCATTCCGCTGTCTGAGTGGCAAAAATCCCGTGACAGCGTGAAAACCATCAAAGGCGTTAAGCGTTACAAACAAAGCCAGCTGCTGGCGGTGGGTAACCCAACCGACCTGGCGATTGAAGCGATACGCAGCCTGCGTACCAGTCTGCACTTCGCCATGATGCAGGCTAAAAACAACGTCCTGATGCTGACCGGTGTTAGCCCGTCAATCGGTAAAACCTTTGTCTGCGCCAACCTGGCGGCGGTGGTCAGCCAGACCAACAAGCGCGTGCTGCTTATCGACTGCGATATGCGTAAGGGCTACACCCACGAGCTGCTGGGCACCAACAACGTCAACGGTCTGTCAGAGATCCTGCTTGGCAAAGGTGACATCAGCCAGAGCGCAAAACCGACTACCGTGCCGAAATTTGACCTGATCCCACGTGGTCAGGTACCGCCTAACCCGTCAGAGCTGCTGATGAGCGAACGCTTTACCGAGCTGGTGGAGTGGGCGAGCAAAAACTACGACCTGGTGCTGATCGATACGCCGCCGATTCTGGCCGTGACCGACGCTGCCGTTGTGGGGCGCCATGCGGGTACAACGCTGATGGTGGCGCGTTACGCGGTGAACACCCTGAAAGAGGTGGAAACCAGCCTGAGCCGCTTCGAGCAGAACGGGATTGAGGTGAAAGGGGTGATCCTGAACTCCATCTTCCGCCGCGCGACCGGGTACCAGGATTACGGGTATTACGAGTACGAATATAAGTCTGACAGCAAATAACAATCCCCCTCACCCTAACCCTCTCCCGAGGGGAGAGGGGCGGGGTGAGGGATCAGGGGAAGATCATGACCACACAACGCCCTTTAGTTTCAATCTATATGCCGACATGGAATCGTCAGCAGCTGGCGATCCGCGCAATCAAGTCGGTGTTACGTCAGGATTACGATAACTGGGAGCTGATCATCGTTGATGACTGCTCTTCCTCGTATGAACAGCTGCAAAAATTCGTGACTGACCTCAACGACCCGCGGGTGGTCTATACCCACAACGAGATTAACTCCGGCGCCTGCGCTGTACGAAATCAGGCGATTATGCAGGCCAAAGGGCAGTATCTGACCGGCATCGACGACGATGACGAATGGACGCCGAACCGCCTGTCTATTTTCCTGTCGCATAAAGAGCAGCTGGTCACGCATGCTTTCCTGTATGCCAACGACTATGTCTGTCAGGGCGAGGTGTACTCGCAGCCTGCCAGCCTGCCGCTCTATCCGAAATCACCGTACTCTCGACGCCTGTTCTACAAGCGCAACATCATTGGTAACCAGGTCTTCACCTGGGCGTGGCGCTTCAAGGAGTGCCTGTTCGATACCGAACTGAAGGCCGCGCAGGATTACGACATCTTCCTGCGGATGGTGGTGGAGTATGGCGAGCCGTGGAAAGTGGAAGAGGCCACGCAGATCCTGCACATCAACCACGGGGAGATGCAGATCACCTCGTCGCCGAAGAAGTTCTCGGGCTACTTCCATTTTTACCGCAAGCACAAGGACAAGTTTGACCGTGCCAGCCGTAAATATCAGCTCTTTACCCTCTATCAGATCCGCAATAAGCGCATGAACTGGCGCACGCTGCTGACGCTGTTGTCCATACGTAACGGCAAGCGCCTGGCTGATGGACTTCGGGGGAAATAATGTTTCTGGAAGATTGCCGCGCTAACAGCTGGAGCCTGCGCCCTTGCTGCATGGTTCTGGCGTACCGCATCGCGCATTTTTGCTCGGTGTGGCGTAAGAAAAATATCCTGAACAACATCTGGGCGGCCCCCGTGCTGGTGCTGTACCGCATCATTACCGAATGCTTTTTTGGCTATGAAATTCAGGCCGCTGCAACCATTGGCCGTCGCTTTACCATCCATCACGGCTATGCGGTGGTGATCAACAAGTTCGTGGTCGCCGGGGATGATTTCACCATCCGCCATGGGGTGACCATTGGCAACCGTGGACCAGACAGCCTGGCCTGCCCGGTCATTGGCAATAACGTCGAGCTGGGCGCGAACGTGGTGATCATTGGCGACATTACGATTGGTAACAACGTCACGATTGGTGCGGGCAGCGTGGTGCTGGACACCATTCCGGATAACGCGCTGGTGGTGGGAGAAAAAGCCCGCGTGAAGGTGATTAAATGAATATTCTGCAATTTAACGTACGCCTCGCAGAAGGCGGAGCGGCAGGGGTGGCGCTGGATCTGCACCAGCGCGCGCTGCAAAAAGGACTTCAGTCTCGTTTTATTTATGGCTATGGCAAGGGCGGCAAGAAAAGCGTCAGTCACGATAACTTCCCGCAGGTGCATAAGCACACGCCGCGCCTGACCTCGATTGCCAACATTGCGTTGTTCCGTCTGTTTAACCGCGATCTGTTTGGCAACCTGAATACGCTTTATCGCACGGTGACCCGCACCACCGGCCCGGTTGTGCTGCATTTTCACGTGCTGCACAGCTACTGGCTGAATCTGGAAGAGGTGGTGGCGTTTTGTCAGAAGGTGCAGGCCCACAAGCCCGACACCCGCTTCGTCTGGACGCTGCACGATCACTGGAGCGTAACCGGCCGTTGCGCGTTTACCGACGGCTGCGAAGGCTGGAAAAACAACTGCCAGAAATGCCCGACGCTGAGCAACTATCCGCCGGTGAAGGTGGATCGCGCGCACAAGCTGGTGGCCGGAAAGCGTCAGCTTTTCCGCGACATGCTCTCGCTCGGGTGTACGTTTATCTCCCCGAGCCAGCACGTGGCAGATGCCTTCAACAGTCTGTACGGGGCAGGGCGCTGCCAGATTATTAACAACGGCATCGACGTGGCGACGGAAGCCATTCTCGCCGACCTGACGCCGGTGGCGCAAACCACTGGCAAACCGAAAATCGCTATCGTTGCGCATGACCTGCGTTACGACGGGAAAACCAACCAGCAGCTGGTGCGCGACATGATGGCGCTGGGTGACAAAATTGAGCTTCACACCTTCGGCAAATTTTCACCGTTTGAAGGGACTAACGTGGTCAACCACGGGTTTGAAACCGATAAGCGCAAGCTGATGAGCGCGCTGAATGAAATGGATGCGCTGGTGTTCAGCTCCCGCGTGGATAACTACCCGCTGATCCTCTGTGAAGCGCTCTCCATCGGCGTGCCGGTGATTGCCACCCACAGCGATGCGGCACGTGAGGTGCTGGAAAAATCCGGCGGGAAAACTTTTGCGGAGCAGGAGGTTCTGCCGCTGGTGCAATTGCCGAAGGCGCAGATCGCTCAGGCCGTTTTTGGCACCGACCTGGAATCGTTCCGCAACCGCAGCCGCAAGGCCTACAGTGGACAACAGATGCTGGAGGAGTATGTCTCGTTCTATCAGAATCTGTAGTTATCTGCTGCTGCCGCTGATTTACCTGCTGGTCAACGTTAAAATTGCCCAGCTCGGCGAAAGCTTCCCGATAACCATCGTCACCTTCTTGCCCGTTCTGCTTCTGCTGTATGTCGATAAAATCAACCTGAAGAAGCTGATGATTGCCTTAGGGTTGGGTACGGGCCTGACGCTGTTTAACTATATCTTCGGCCAGTCGCTGGATGCCAGTAAATACGTCACCTCGACCATGCTGTTTGTTTATATTGTCATTATTATCGGTATGGTCTGGAGTATTCGCTTTAAAACGATTTCTCCGCACAATTATCGGAAAATCCTCAGGTTCTTTTATATTGCCGTTGCGTTAATTGTTATGCTTGCTGCTATGGAGATGGCGCAAATTATTCTCACCGGCGGCAGCAGCCTGATGGAGATAATTTCGAAATATCTCATTTACAGCAACAGCTATGTATTGAACTTCATCAAGTTCGGCGGGAAGCGTACCACGGCCCTCTATTTTGAACCGGCGTTTTTCGCTTTGGCGTTAATCTCAATTTGGCTCAGCATCAAACAGTTTGGTATCAAAACGCCTAAGACCGATGCTATGATTCTTGCAGGAATCGTTCTGTCTGGATCGTTCTCAGGGGTAATGACATTTATCCTGTTTTACCTGCTGGAATGGGCGTTTCAGTACCTGAACAAAGATGCGATTAAGAAAAAACTGCCGCTGGCGATTATCTCCCTGACGGTATTTATGGTGGGCGTGATATTTGCTTTCCCCTACATCTCAGAACGTCTGGGTGATTTGGGAACGGAAGGATCCTCGTCCTATTATCGCATCATTGGACCACTGGTGATGGTGGGTTATTCCTTAACCCATATTGATGGTGTAGTAAGATTCGGCTCACTTTACGAATATGTTGCATCATTCGGAATCTTTAACGGTGCGGATGTCGGTAAAACCATAGACAATGGTCTGTATCTGTTAATTATTTATTTTTCGTGGTTCGCCGTACTGTTGACGCTGTGGTATCTGTTTAAAGTTTTCAAAATGATGATTAACGCGTTTGGTGATAACCAGAACTTTCGCGTGCAACTTTATCTGTTTACGCCGGTGTCGCTGTTTTTTACCGGGTCAATATTTAGCCCGGAATATGCTTTCTTGATTGTCTGTCCGTTTATTCTGCGCAAGGCGCTTAATATTACGCACGTATGACCAAATGAGGTGATTTATGTTTCTTAGCGTCATTACTGTCGCTTTTCGTAATTACGAAGGGGTGGTAAAAACCTGGCGCTCGCTGCGCAACCTGGCGCGCGATCCAAGCCTCACCTTTGAGTGGATTGTGGTCGACGGCGGCTCGAACGATGGCACGGCAGAGTTTCTGGAAAAACTCAACGGTGAGTTCAACTTACGCTACATCAGCGAGAAAGATAAAGGCATCTACGATGCAATGAACAAAGGCATTAACATGGCGCAAGGCCGTTATGCCATCTTCCTGAATTCGGGTGATATCTTCCATGACGACGTGGCGCTGTTTGCCCGCCAGCTGGCGCGCCAGAAAGAGGACGCCATGTATATTGGCGATGCGCTGCTTGATTTTGGCGACGGACATAAAGTGTGCCGCAGCGCGAAGCCGGGCTGGTATATCTACCACAGCTTACCGGCCAGCCATCAGGCCATATTCTTCCCGGTAAAAGGTCTGAAAAAACAGCCTTACGATTTGCAGTATAAAGTGTCATCCGATTATGCGCTGGCCGCCAGTCTGTATAAGTCAGGTTACCCGTTCCGCCGAATTAAAGGGCTGGTATCTGAGTTTTCAATGGGTGGTGTGTCAACCTCGAATAATCTGGAGTTGTGCCAGGATGCCAAAAACGTGCAGCGTAAAATATTACGCGTGCCGGGATTCTGGGCGGAATTATCTTATTTTTTACGCGTGCGTACCACGAGTAAAACGAAAGCCTTATATAACAAAGCCTGAATATAAGGAAACGTAATGCAGGATCTGAACGGTTTCTCCGTACCGAAAGGTTTTCGGGGGGCGGGCGGTATTAAAGTGCAGCTATGGTGGGCGGTTCAGGCCACCTTATTTGCCTGGTCACCGCAAATACTGTACCGCTGGCGAGCATTTTTATTGCGTCTGTTTGGCGCAAAAATAGGAAAAAACGTAGTCATTCGACCTTCGGTGAAAATTACCTATCCCTGGAAATTAACGCTGGGGGACTACGCCTGGGTAGGGGATGACGCGGTGTTATATACCCTGGGCGAGATTACGATTGGCGCGAATTCGGTGGTTTCACAGAAATGTTATTTGTGCACCGGCAGCCACGACTTTATGAGTCAGCATTTTGATATTACCGCTTCGCCTATTGTGATCGGTGAAAAATGCTGGCTGGCAACGGATGTTTTTGTTGCACCGGGTGTTTCTGTTGGCGATGGCACGGTAGTCGGTGCCCGCAGCAGCGTTTTTAAATCGCTACCGGCAAATAAAATTTGTCGTGGCAACCCCGCAGTGGTGATACGCGAACGCGTTGAAACTGATTAAATTCATAAGTAGAGGAATATAAACATGTCTAAAGTCGCTCTCATCACCGGCGTTACCGGGCAGGATGGTTCTTACCTGGCAGAGTTACTGCTGGAAAAAGGTTATGAAGTACACGGTATTAAACGTCGTGCGTCTTCATTTAACACCGAACGTGTCGATCATATTTATCAGGATCCTCACGCGGCGAACCCGAAATTCCACCTGCACTACGGCGACCTGACCGATACCTCCAACCTGACCCGTATCCTGCAGGAAGTGCAGCCGGATGAAGTCTACAACCTGGGCGCGATGAGCCACGTTGCGGTCTCCTTCGAGTCTCCGGAATACACCGCTGACGTGGACGCCATGGGTACCCTGCGTCTGCTGGAGGCTATCCGCTTCCTGGGTCTTGAGAAGAAAACCCGTTTCTACCAGGCATCCACCTCTGAGCTGTACGGCCTGGTGCAGGAAATCCCACAGAAAGAGACCACGCCGTTCTACCCACGTTCTCCGTATGCGGTAGCGAAACTGTACGCCTACTGGATCACCGTGAACTACCGTGAATCCTACGGCATGTACGCCTGTAACGGCATTCTGTTCAACCACGAATCTCCACGTCGCGGCGAAACCTTCGTGACCCGCAAAATCACCCGCGCTATCGCCAACATTGCGCAGGGTCTGGAATCGTGCCTGCACCTTGGCAACATGGATTCCCTGCGTGACTGGGGCCATGCCAAAGACTACGTGAAAATGCAGTGGATGATGCTGCAGCAGGAACAGCCAGAAGACTTCGTGATTGCGACCGGCGTGCAGTACTCCGTTCGTCAGTTCGTTGAAATGGCTGCCGCTCAATTGGGCATCAAGCTGCGCTTCGAAGGCACCGGCGTGGAAGAGAAGGGCATCGTGGTTTCCGTGACCGGCCATGACGCACCGGGCGTGAAGCCAGGCGACGTGATTGTGCAGGTTGACCCACGCTACTTCCGTCCTGCTGAAGTGGAAACCCTGCTGGGCGACCCAACCAAAGCGCACGAGAAGCTGGGCTGGAAACCAGAAACCACTCTGCAGGAGATGGTTTCCGAGATGGTAGCCAAAGATCTTGAAGCAGCGAAAAAACACTCCCTGCTCAAATCTCATGGCTACGAGGTTGCCATCGCGCTGGAGTCCTGAGAATGACAAAACAACGTATTTTTGTCGCCGGTCATCGCGGAATGGTGGGTTCCGCGATTGTTCGCCAGCTCGAACAGCGCGGTGACGTCGAAGTGGTTGTCCGCACGCGCGACGAGCTGAACCTGCTCGACAGCCGTGCTGTACAGGACTTCTTTGCGAACGAACGTATTGACCAGGTGTATCTGGCGGCGGCGAAGGTGGGCGGCATTGTAGCCAACAACACCTACCCGGCGGATTTCATCTACGAAAACATGATGATTGAGAGCAACATCATTCACGCGGCGCATCTGCACAACGTGAACAAGCTGCTGTTCCTCGGCTCATCCTGTATTTACCCGAAAATGGCAAAACAGCCGATCGCTGAAAGCGAGCTGCTGCAGGGCACGCTTGAAGCCACCAACGAGCCGTACGCGATTGCCAAAATTGCCGGGATCAAGCTGTGCGAGTCCTACAACCGTCAGTACAACCGCGACTATCGCTCGGTGATGCCGACCAACCTTTACGGGCCGCACGACAACTTCCACCCGAGCAACTCGCACGTGATCCCGGCGCTGCTGCGCCGCTTCCACGAGGCGACCGCCGAGAACGCGCCGGATGTGGTGGTGTGGGGCAGCGGTACGCCGATGCGCGAATTCCTGCACGTGGACGACATGGCTGCGGCCAGCATTCACGTGATGGAGCTGGATCGCGAGGTGTGGCAGGAGAACACCGAGCCGATGCTGTCGCACATCAACGTGGGCACCGGCGTGGACTGCACCATTCGAGAGCTGGCGCAGACCATCGCGCAGGTGGTGGGCTACAAAGGCCGCGTGGTGTTTGACGCCACGAAACCGGACGGCACGCCGCGCAAACTGCTGGACGTGACCCGTCTGCATCAGCTGGGCTGGTATCACGAGGTGTCACTGGAGCAGGGGCTGGCCAGCACCTATCAGTGGTTCCTGGAAAACCAGCATCGCTTCCGGGGGTAACGATGTTTTTAAGTCAGGAAGATTTTGCCACGGTAGTGCGTTCCACTCCGCTCATCTCAATTGATTTGATCGTGGAGAACGAACGCGGCGAGTTCTTGCTGGGGAAACGAACCAACCGTCCTGCACAGGGCTTCTGGTTCGTGCCCGGCGGGCGCGTGCAAAAGGATGAGACGCTGACCGATGCGTTTGAGCGTCTCACTCTGGCGGAACTGGGCCTGCAGTTGCCGATGGCAGCGGGCCAGTTTTACGGGGTCTGGCAGCACTTCTATGACGATAACTTTTCGGGTACCGGGTTCTCCACGCACTACATCGTGCTGGGGTTCCGCCTGAAGGTGAGTGAGGCAGACCTGCGTCTGCCTGATTCTCAGCATGACGACTACCGCTGGCAGACGCCAGAGGCGCTGCTGGCGAGCGACAATGTGCATGACAACAGCCGTGCCTATTTCCTCGCTGAACGTCAGTCCGGGGTGCCGGGCTTATGAAGATCCTCGTATACGGAATCAACTACTCGCCGGAATTAACCGGCATCGGGAAATACACCGGCGAGATGGTCGAGTGGATGGCGAGCCAGGGACATGACGTGCGGGTCATTACCGCGCCGCCGTACTACCCGGAGTGGAAAGTGGGGGAGCGCTACTCAAGCTGGCGCTACCGTCGCGAAGAGGGTGCAGCGACCGTCTGGCGCTGCCCGCTGTATGTGCCTAAGCAGCCCTCGACGCTGAAGCGCTTGATTCATCTCGGCAGCTTTGCCCTGAGCAGCTTCTTCCCGCTGATGGCGCAGCGTCGCTGGAAGCCGGATCGCATTATCGGCGTGGTGCCGACGCTGTTTTGCACGCCGGGCATGCGCCTGCTGGGCAAACTCTCCGGCGCGCGCACCCTGCTGCACATTCAGGATTATGAAGTGGACGCCATGCTGGGCCTGGGGATGGCAGGCAAAAGCAAAGGCGGCAAGGTGGCGAAGCTCGCCAGCGCGTTTGAGCGCAGTGGCTTATACAACGTGGACTACGTCTCAACGATCTCGCGCTCCATGATGAACAAAGCGCAGGAGAAAGGCGTCCCGGCGGAGAAGGTGATCTTCTTCCCGAACTGGTCCGAAGTGGCGCGTTTTCGCGACGTTACTGAGCAAGACGCTCAGGCGCTGCGCGCGCAGCTCGGTTTGCCTGAAGATCAAAAAATCATACTTTACTCAGGCAATATCGGTGAAAAGCAGGGGCTGGAGAGCGTGATCGAGGCGGCTCAACTGCTGAACGAACATCCATGGATGTTTGTGATTGTCGGGCAGGGCGGTGGAAAAGCGCGGCTGGAAAAAATGGTAAGCGTTCGCGGCCTGACCAACGTGAAATTCTTCCCGCTTCAGTCTTACGAGGCACTGCCTGCGCTGCTGAAGATGGGCGACTGTCATCTGGTGGTGCAAAAGCGCGGCGCGGCGGATGCGGTGCTGCCGTCCAAGCTGACCAACATTCTGGCCGTGGGCGGTAACGCGGTGATTACGGCCGAAGCCGAAACTGAATTAGGCCAGCTGTGTGACAGCTATCCGGGGATTGCGGTGTGCGTAGAGCCGGAATCGGTTCCGGCGCTGGTCACCGGCATTGAACAGGCACTTGCCATGCCAAAAGTGAACACGGTGGCACGTGAATATGCCGAACGCACGCTCGAGAAAGAGAACGTGCTGAGCCAATTTATTGCAGATATACGGGGATAAATCATGAGTCAAACCACTTTGTATCCGGTTGTGATGGCTGGTGGCTCTGGTAGCCGGTTGTGGCCGCTGTCCCGCGTGCTCTATCCAAAACAGTTCCTCTGCCTGAAAGGGGATCTCACCATGCTGCAGACGACGGTAAACCGTCTCCACGGCGTGGAGTGTGAAAGCCCGGTGGTGATCTGTAACGAACAGCACCGCTTTATTGTTGCCGAGCAGCTGCGCCAGCTGAACAAACTCACAGAAAATATCATCCTGGAGCCTGCCGGACGCAATACCGCACCGGCTATCGCCCTGGCGGCGCTGGCGGCAAAACGCAGCAGCCCGGACTGTGACCCGCTGATGCTGGTGCTGGCGGCAGACCACGTGATCCAGCAGGAAGAGGCCTTCCGCGACGCGGTGCGTGCGGCCATTCCTTACGCTGAGCGCGGCAAGCTGGTGACCTTCGGCATCGTGCCGGATCTGCCGGAAACCGGCTACGGCTACATCCGTCGCGGCAACGTGACGCCGGGTGAAGGCGACAGCGTGGCGTTTGACGTGGCGCAGTTTGTTGAAAAACCGAATCTGGAAACCGCGCAGGCGTATGTCGCCAGCGGGGAATATTACTGGAACAGCGGGATGTTCTTGTTCCGCGCCGGACGCTATCTGGAAGAGCTGCGCAAATATCGCCCGGATATTCTGAGCGCCTGCGAGAAAGCGATGGCGGTGGTGGATCCGGATCTCGACTTCATCCGCGTGGATGAAGAGGCCTTCCTCGCCTGTCCGGAAGAATCCATTGACTATGCGGTAATGGAACGCACGGCTGACGCCGTCGTGGTACCGATGGATGCGGGCTGGAGCGATGTTGGATCCTGGTCCTCCCTGTGGGAGATCAGCGCCCATACCCCGGAGGGTAACGTCCATCACGGCGATGTCATTAGCCACAAAACGGAAAACAGCTACGTCTACGCCGAGTCCGGCCTGGTCACCACGGTTGGGGTAAAAGATCTTGTTGTGGTCCAGACCAAAGACGCCGTGCTGATTGCCGACCGTAACGCCGTGCAGGACGTTAAAAAAGTGGTGGAGAAGATCAAGGCGGATGGCCGTCACGAGCACCATATTCATCGCGAAGTCTACCGTCCGTGGGGCAAATATGACTCCATTGACGCCGGTGACCGCTATCAGGTGAAACGCATCACCGTGAAGCCGGGCGAGGGGCTGTCGGTGCAGATGCACCATCACCGCGCCGAGCACTGGGTGGTGGTCGCGGGTACCGCCAAAGTCACCATCGACGGTGAAGTGAAACTGCTGGGCGAAAACGAGTCCATCTATATTCCGCTGGGGGCGACGCACTGTCTGGAGAACCCGGGGAAAATCCCTCTCGACTTAATTGAGGTGCGCTCCGGCTCGTATCTGGAAGAGGACGATATCGTGCGCTTCCAGGACCGCTACGGGCGAGTGTAGCTCTCTGCATCATGCCCGGTGGCGCTGCGCTTACCGGGCCTACGAATGACAAAAAAATTAATTTGGCCATTTAGTGGTCAGGACCGACTGTTGCCTGAAAAAGGGGTCATCATGGATAAATTAACCTGTTTTAAAGCCTACGATATTCGCGGCAAGCTGGGCGAAGAGCTGAATGAAGACATTGCGTGGCGCATTGGCCGCGCGTACGGCGAATACTTAAAACCGCAGACCATCGTGCTGGGCGGTGACGTGCGTCTGACCAGTGAATCCCTCAAGCTGGCGCTGGCGAAAGGGCTGCAGGACGCGGGCGTGGACGTGCTGGACATCGGCCTGTCCGGAACCGAAGAGATTTACTTTGCCACCTTCCACCTGGGCGTGGACGGCGGTATTGAAGTGACGGCCAGCCACAATCCGATGGATTACAACGGCATGAAGCTGGTGCGCAAGGGCGCCCGTCCTATCAGCGGCGACACGGGTCTGCGCGACGTGCAGCGTCTGGCGGAAGCCAACGATTTCCCGCCGGTGAACGAGGCGAAGCGCGGCAGCTACAAAAAAATCAACCTGCAGAAAGAGTACATCGACCACCTGCTGGGCTACATCAACGTGGCAAACCTGAAGCCGTTGAAGCTGGTGATTAACTCCGGTAACGGCGCGGCCGGCCCGGTTGTCGATGCCCTTGAAGCGCGCTTTAAGGCACTGAACGTGCCGGTGACCTTCGTGAAAGTGCATAACACCCCGGACGGCAACTTCCCGAACGGCATTCCTAACCCGCTGCTGCCGGAGTGCCGCGACGACACCCGCAACGCGGTGATTGAACACGGCGCGGACATGGGTATCGCCTTTGACGGCGATTTTGACCGCTGCTTCCTGTTCGACGAGAAAGGGCAGTTCATCGAGGGCTACTACATTGTCGGCCTGCTGGCGGAAGCGTTCCTCGAGAAAAACCCGGGCGCGAAGATCATTCATGACCCGCGCCTCTCCTGGAACACCGTCGACGTGGTTTCTGCCGCAGGCGGCACGCCGGTGATGTCCAAAACCGGTCACGCCTTCATCAAAGAGCGCATGCGCGAAGAAGACGCCATCTACGGCGGCGAGATGAGCGCCCACCACTACTTCCGTGACTTTGCCTACTGCGACAGCGGGATGATCCCGTGGCTGCTGGTGACTGAACTGCTGTGCCTGAAGGGGAAAACCCTGGGCGAGCTGGTGCGCGACCGTATGGCGGCGTTCCCGGCGAGCGGAGAGATCAACAGCAAGCTGGCACAGCCTGCCGAGGCGATTGCCCGCGTGGAGCAGCACTTTGCCATCCACGCGCTGGAAATTGACCGTACCGACGGTATCAGCATGGCGTTTCCGCAGTGGCGCTTTAACCTGCGCTCGTCCAATACCGAGCCGGTGGTGCGCCTGAACGTGGAGTCCCGCGCTGACACCGCGCTGATGGAAGCCCGAACGAAGGACATTCTGGCGCTGTTGAATCAGTAATAACTGCCCCTCCCGGTGGGAGGGGGAACCGAATACAGGAACAACGATGACGAATCTAAAAAAACGCGAACGAGCGAGAACGAATGCATCGTTAATCTCTATGGTGCAGCGTTTTTCTGATATCACCATCATGGTCGGTGGATTGTGGGCGGTGTGTCGGATCAGCGGGCTGCCGTTCTTATATATGCATCTGCTGATGGCCCTGATTGCGCTGGTCGTGTTTCAAATGATCGGCGGTATGACCGATTTCTACCGCTCGTGGCGCGGCGTCAAAATGACCACTGAACTGATGCTGCTGCTGCAGAACTGGACCCTGAGCCTGATCTTCAGCGCAGGCCTGGTGGCATTTAGCCATGATTTTGATAATCGCCTCGTGACCTATCTGAGCTGGTATCTGTTGACCAGCGTCGGCATGGTGGTGTGCCGTTCCCTGATCCGCTTTGGCGCGGGTTGGCTGCGCAACCGGGGCTATAACCGTCGCTTCGTGGCGGTGGCAGGCGATCTGCCGGTTGGGAAAGTGCTGCTCGACAGCTTCCGCAAAGAGCCGTGGTTAGGCTTTGAAGTGGTCGGGATTTATCACGACGCAAAGCCTGGCGGCGTGCCTGCCGACTGGGCGGGCAACTACGATCAGCTGATTGACGATGCCAAAGCCGGCAAAATTCACAACGTCTACATCGCCATGCAGATGAAAGACGAATCCCGCATTAAGCAGCTGATGCGCGAGCTGGCGGATACCACCTGTTCAGTGATCCTGATCCCGGATGTGTTTACCTTCAACATTCTTCACTCCCGTATTGAAGAGGTGAACGGGGTGCCGGTCGTACCGCTGTACGACACGCCGCTGTCCGGTATTAACCGCGTGCTGAAGCGTCTGGAAGATATCGTGCTCTCTTCGCTGATTTTGCTGCTCATCTCCCCGGTGCTGTGCTGCATTGCCCTCGCGGTGAAGCTGAGCTCGCCAGGACCGGTTATCTTCCGTCAGACCCGCTACGGCATGGACGGTAAGCCGATTATGGTGTGGAAATTCCGCTCCATGAAGGTGATGGAGAACGACAAGGTGGTGACCCAGGCCACGCAGAACGATCCGCGCGTCACCCGCGTGGGGAACTTCCTGCGCCGCACCTCGCTGGACGAGCTGCCGCAGTTTATCAACGTCTTTACCGGCGGGATGTCGATTGTTGGCCCGCGTCCGCACGCGGTGGCGCATAACGAGCAGTACCGCTCGCTGATTGAAGGCTACATGCTGCGCCATAAGGTGAAGCCGGGCATCACCGGCTGGGCGCAAATCAACGGCTGGCGCGGCGAAACCGACACGCTGGAAAAAATGGAAAAACGCATCGAGTTCGATCTGGAGTACATCCGCGAGTGGAGCCTCTGGTTCGATATCAAGATTGTTTTTCTGACCATCTTCAAAGGTTTCGTGAACAAAGCGGCGTACTAAGATGAGCTTACGTGAAAAAACCATCAGCGGCGCCAAGTGGTCAGCGATGGCGACCATCGTCATCATTGGCCTCGGCCTGGTGCAGATGACGGTGCTGGCGCGCATTATCGATAATCACCAGTTCGGCCTGCTGACCGTCTCGCTGGTGATCATTGCGCTGGCCGATACGCTGTCTGACTTTGGTATCGCCAACTCGATTATCCAGCGCAAAGAGATCAGCCATCTTGAGCTGACCACGCTCTACTGGCTGAACGTGGGGCTGGGGATTTTCGTGTTTGTGCTGGTGTTCCTGCTGAGCGATACCATCGCCAGCGTGCTGCACAACCCGGATCTCGCCCCGCTGATGCGTACGCTGTCGTTTGCGTTCGTGGTGATCCCCCACGGGCAGCAGTTCCGCGCGCTGATGCAGAAAGAGCTGGAGTTCAACAAGATCGGCATGATCGAGACCAGCGCCGTGCTGGCGGGCTTTACCTTTACCGTCGTGAGCGCCCATTTCTGGCCGCTGGCGATGACCGCCATCCTCGGTTACCTGGTGAACTCTGCCGTGCGCACGCTGCTGTTCGGCTACTTTGGGCGTAAAATTTACCGCCCGGGACTGCATTTCTCTCTTGCGTCCGTCTCGTCCAACCTGCGCTTTGGCGCGTGGCTGACGGCGGACAGCATTATCAACTACGTGAACACCAACCTTTCGACGCTGGTGCTGGCACGTATTCTCGGCGCGAGCGTGGCGGGGGGCTACAACCTGGCCTACAACGTTGCGGTGGTGCCGCCTATGAAGCTGAACCCAATAATCACCCGCGTGCTGTTCCCGGCGTTTGCCAAGATTCAGGACGACACCGAAAAGCTGCGCATTAACTTTTACAAGCTGCTTTCGGTGGTGGGGATCATCAACTTCCCGGTGCTGCTGGGGTTGATGGTGGTGTCCAGCAACTTCGTGCCGCTGGTGTTTGGCGATAAGTGGAACGGCATCATCCCGATCCTGCAGCTGCTGTGCGTGGTGGGGCTGCTGCGCTCCGTGGGAAACCCGATTGGGTCCCTGCTGATGGCAAAAGCGCGCGTGGACATCAGCTTTAAGTTCAACGTATTCAAAACCTTCCTGTTTATTCCGGCAATTATCGTCGGCGGGCACATGGCGGGCGCTATTGGCGTGACGCTGGGCTTCCTGCTGGTGCAGATCGTCAATACCGTCCTGAGCTACTTCATCATGATTAAACCGGTGCTGGGCTCCAGCTACCGTCAGTACATCCTGAGCCTGTGGCTGCCGTTCTATCTCTCATTGCCGACCCTGGCGGTGAGCTACGGCCTGGGCATTATCCTCAGCGGGCATCTGCCGCTGGCCGCGCTGCTGGCGGTGCAGGTTGCCGCGGGGGCGCTGGCCTTCGTCGTGATGATCGTGCTGTCGCGCAATGCGCTGGTCGTTGAGATTAAGCGCCAGTTTTGCCGTAACGAAAAAATGAAAACGCTGCTTCGCGCAGGCTAGTTATTTAAGAGGCCATTATGAAATTATTAATTCTTGGCAACCATACCTGCGGCAACCGTGGCGACAGCGCCATCCTGCGCGGTTTACTGGATGCAATTAACACCCTTAAGCCTGAGACCGAAGTGGACGTGATGAGCCGTTATCCTGTCAGCTCATCCTGGTTACTGAACCGCCCGGTGATGGGCGATCCGCTTTACAGCCAGATGAAACAGCATAACAACGCCGCGGGCGTGATGGGCCGCGTGAAAAAAGTGCTGCGTCGTCGCTACCAGCATCAGGTGCTGCTTTCCCGCGTGACCGATACCGGCAAGCTGCGCAATATCGCCATTGCCCAGGGCTTTACGGATTTTGTCCGTCTGCTCTCCGGCTATGACGCCATTATTCAGGTCGGCGGTTCGTTCTTCGTCGATCTCTACGGCGTGCCGCAGTTTGAGCATGCGCTTTGTACGTTCATGGCGAAAAAGCCGCTGTTTATGATCGGCCACAGCGTGGGGCCTTTCCAGGATCCGCAGTTTAACCAGCTGGCGAACTATGTGTTTGGCCACTGCGATGCCCTGATCCTGCGTGAGTCGGTCAGCCTTGACATGATGAAGCGCAGCGAGATTGACACGTCGAAAGTTGAGCACGGCGTGGATACCGCTTGGCTGGTGGATCACCAGGACGACAGCTTCCAGCCGAGCTACGCGGTGCAGCACTGGCTCGGCGTTACGGCGAAACAGAAAACCGTCGCGATCACCCTGCGCGAGCTGGCGCCATTCGATAAACGTTTAGGCACGACGCAGGCGGCGTATGAGCAAGCGTTCGCCGACGTGGTGAACCGCGTGCTGGACAGCGGGTACCAGGTGCTGGCGCTATCCACCTGTACCGGTATCGACAGCTACAACAAAGATGACCGCATGGTGGCGCTCAACCTGCGCAACCTGGTGAACGATCCGTCCCGCTATCACGTGGTGATGGACGAGCTGAACGACCTGGAGATGGGCAAGCTGCTCTCCGCCTGCGACCTGACCGTGGGCACCCGACTGCACTCGGCCATTATCTCCATGAACTTTGGCACGCCGGCCATTGCCATTAACTATGAGCACAAGTCCGCGGGCATTATGCAGCAGCTCGGTATGCCGGAAATGGCGGTGGATATCCGTCATCTGCTGGACGGATCGCTCGGCGCCATGGTGGGCGACACGCTCGGCCAGCTGCCTGCGATCAATGAACGTCTGGCGCTGGCGGTGAAAGCCGAGCGCGAGAAGGGCATTGGGATGGTGAAATCGGTACTTGACCGCGTGCGGGAGGGGAAATGAAGGTTGGTTTCTTCTTACTGAAATTTCCGCTGTCGTCTGAGACCTTTGTTCTGAACCAAATCACCGCGTTTATCGATATGGGATATGACGTGGAGATTATCGCCCTGCAAAAGGGCGATACCCAAAACACCCACGCGGCGTATACCCACTATGGGCTGGAGGCAAAAACCCGCTGGCTGCAGGATGAGCCGTCCGGGAAGCTGAGTAAGCTGCGCCACCGCGCCAGCCAGACCTTACGTGGGATCCATCGCGCGTCGACGTGGCGGGCGCTGAATGTTTCCCGCTATGGGTCGGAATCACGCAATTTAATTCTCTCGGCCATCTGCGGGCAAACGGCGCAGCCGTATCGTGCTGACGTGTTTATTGCCCACTTTGGCCCGGCAGGCGTGACCGCCGCGAAGCTACGCGAACTGGGCGTGATTGACGGTAAAATTGCGACCATTTTCCACGGTATCGACATCTCCAGCCGTGAAGTGCTGAACCATTATACGCCGGAGTACCAGCAGCTTTTCCGCCGCGGCGACATGATGCTGCCCATCAGCGAACTGTGGGCCGGACGCCTGAAAAACATGGGCTGCCCGGGAGAGAAAATTGCCGTGTCGCGCATGGGCGTGGATTTAACGCGCTTTACCCGCCGTCCGGTGAAGGTGCCGGGCAAGCCGCTGCAGATCATCTCCGTCGCGCGTCTGACCGAGAAGAAAGGCCTGCATGTGGCGATTGAAGCCTGCCGCCAGCTGAAAGCGCGCGGGGTGGATTTCCACTACCGCATTCTCGGGATTGGGCCGTGGGAGCGTCGTCTGCGCACGCTTATCGAACAGTATCAGCTGGAAGATGTTGTAGAGATGCCGGGCTTCAAGCCAAGCCACGAGGTCAAGGCCATGCTCGATGAGGCAGATGTGTTCCTGCTGCCTTCCGTAACGGGAGCCGATGGCGATATGGAGGGCATTCCGGTGGCGCTGATGGAGGCGATGGCCGTCGGGATACCGGTGGTCTCGACCCTGCACAGCGGGATCCCGGAGCTGATTAAGTCTGACCATTCCGGCTGGCTGGTGCCGGAGAATAACGCCATGGCGCTCGCCGATCGGTTAGCTGCCTTCAGCGATATCGACCAGCAGGCGCTGGAGCCCGTGCTGCACAATGCCCGACAAAAAGTTGAAGCCGATTTTAACCAGCAAGTGATTAACCGTCAGTTAGCCAGCCTGCTGCAAACGTTGTAACGCCGAGGATGTATGCTGAAAAAGATTACCCGACGCACCTTTGTCTCGTCTCTGTCCGTTCTGGCGGCTACGCCGCTGCTGTCGTCCCGCATCGCGCGGGCGGCAAGCGGAAGAACGGTCTCTGTTAAACAGTACAATAACAACGACTGGATCGCGGCCTTTAAGCAGGCGTTTAATGACGGGGACACGGTCGTTGTCCCTGCCGGGCTGACCTGTGAAAACATCAACACGGGTATTTTCATTCCCGACGGTAAAACGCTGCTGATCCGCGGGGCGTTAACCGGCAATGGCCGCGGCCGCTTTGTTCTGCAGGAAGGCAGCAAAGTGATAGGGGAAGGCGAGGGACGGACAGAGAATATCACTCTCGATGTACGTGGCTCCGACTGCGTCATCAAAGGGCTGGCCATGAGCGGTTTTGGTCCTGTGACGCAAATCTACATCGGCGGTAAGAAACCGAGCGTGATGCGCAATCTGGTGATTGATAACATCAGCGTGAGTCAGGCCAACTACGCCATCCTGCGCCAGGGTTTCCACAACCAGGTGGACGGCGCCCGCATCACCAACAGCAAATTTAGCCATCTGCAGGGCGATGCGATCGAATGGAACGTTGCCATCAACGATCGCAATATCCTGATCTCCGACCATGTCATCGACAACATCAACTGCACTAACGGCAAGATCAACTGGGGCATCGGCATTGGCCTTGCCGGGAGCACCTACGACAACGACTACCCGGAAAAGCAAACCGTTAAGAACTTCGTGGTGGCCAACATCACCGGTAGCAACTGTCGTCAGCTGGTACACGTGGAAAACGGGAAACACTTTGTTATCCGCAATATTAAGGCCAAAAATATCACCCCAGACTTCAGTAAAAAGGCGGGAATAGACAACGCCACGGTGGCGATTTATGGCTGTGATAATTTCATTATTGATAATGTCGACATGGTCAACAGCGCGGGAATGTTAATCGGCTATGGGGTCATAAAAGGCGATTATTTGTCCATCCCGCAGAACTTCAAGCTCAATAATATTCATCTCGATAACCGCCAGCTCGCCTATAAATTGCGCGGAATACAGATTTCATCCGGTAATGCGACGTCGTTTGTGGCGATTACCAATGTGGAAATGCAGCGCGCAACGCTGGAACTGCACAACAAGCCGCAGCATCTTTTCTTACGTAATATCAATGTGATGCAGGAAGCCGCCGTGGGTCCTGCCCTGAAGATCAACTTCGATCTGCGCAAAGATGTACGAGGTAAATTTATGGCGAAAGACGAGACGCTGCTTTCGCTGGCGAACATCAAAGCTGTGAACGAGAAGGGGCAAAGCTCGGTGGATATTGACCGGGTCGACCAGCAGGTGGTGAATGTGGAAAGACTGAACTTTGCGCTGCCGCACAGATAATCGACAATAATCTGTTTTAAGACGATTCCTGGCATATAAGCGCGATCGAATCAGATTACAACTACAGAAATATGTGATGCTAAGGCGTAACATTGCTTCAGGATTACGGCAAATCATGCTGGCGAAAACAGGTTTAAGAGCTATAATTCGTCAACCATTTTAAGGTGGAAGAAATAATGATTAATTTGAAAGCAGTCATTCCGGTAGCAGGCCTGGGCATGCATATGCTGCCCGCCACAAAAGCCATTCCTAAAGAGATGCTGCCGATCGTCGACAAGCCAATGATTCAGTACATTGTCGACGAGATTGTTGCTGCAGGGATCAAAGAAATCGTCCTGGTTACGCACTCATCCAAGAATGCGGTAGAAAACCACTTCGACACCTCTTACGAACTCGAAGCGTTGCTTGAGCAGCGCGTTAAGCGTCAGCTGCTGGCGGAAGTGCAGTCTATTTGTCCGCCGGGCGTGACCATCATGAACGTGCGTCAGGCGCAGCCGCTGGGTCTGGGACACTCTATTCTTTGTGCCCGTCCGGTGGTGGGTGATAACCCGTTCATCGTTGTGCTGCCGGATATCATTATTGATAACGCGTCCGCCGATCCGCTGCGATACAACCTGGCGGCAATGGTGGCACGTTTCAACGAAACGGGCCGTAGCCAGGTGCTGGCGAAGCGCATGAAAGGCGATCTCTCCGAGTACTCCGTAATTCAGACCAAAGAAGCGCTGGAAACGGAAGGGCAGGTGAGCCGCATCGTTGAGTTCATCGAAAAACCGGATCAGCCGCAGACGCTGGATTCGGACCTGATGGCGGTGGGCCGTTATGTTCTGAACGCGGATATCTGGGCCGAGCTGGAAAAAACCGAGCCAGGCGCCTGGGACCGTATTCAGCTCACCGATGCGATTGCCGAGCTGGCGAAGAAGCAGTCTGTCGATGCGATGCTGATGACCGGTGAGAGCTATGACTGCGGTAAGAAGATGGGCTATATGCAGGCGTTCGTGAACTACGGGCTGCGTAACCTAAAGGAAGGGGCGAAGTTCAGAAACAGGATTGAGAAATTGCTGGCGAACGACTGATATTTTAGTCTCGATCTGAACAAACGGCAGTCATTATTTTGGTGTGTTGATTTCTAACCAAAATGATGACTGCCGTTTTTTTGTTATAAACTAAATGATTACATAGAGTTATCTGCATTAACTCTGGACCGCTTTGTAACGATTTGTGCTTGTTTCTGAGGTCGTTTAGGACGACAATTGACGCCAGTTTTTGTCTGTATCCAGACAAGGAAAATCATTTAATCAAACATCGCTCAGTGCACTGGTAGCTGTTAAGCCAGGGGCGGTAGCGTGTCTGTATTCTGAATTGAATATTGAACGAACAGTCGTGACCTATACAGTTTCTCGCGTTTCAGTTGGCTGCGCGGGGAAAAACATCAGATTGGGTAAGTAGGGGATGGCAATGAAAGTATTGGTGACGGGCGGAACCGGGTTTCTTGGTACTGCTTTAGTCCAAACGTTGAAATCATCAGGACACGAGGTGATATTAACAACGCGCAAGCAGGAGAACCCTGAAAAGGGTATTTATAACCTGGGGGATATTTCCGCCGATACCAATTGGGTAAATCTTGTTCAGGGATGCGACACAGTCATTCATACTGCGGGAAGAGCACATATCCTTAATGATGATGCACAGGATGCTTTAGCGGAATTTCGTCGCGTTAATCACGATGCGACCATGAAGTTAGCCTCAGATGCTGCGACCTGTGGTGTTAAGCATTTTATTTTCGTCAGTTCAATCGGTGTCAACGGTAATGCCACCTCGGGAGTTCCTTTTTCTGAAGCGTCAAAGCCCCGGCCAACATCTGATTATGCCATTTCTAAGCTCGAAGCTGAGCAAAGCCTGCTTAAAAACTTCGACGGAAGCGACATGGCGATCACGATTGTCCGTCCTGCATTAATATGTGGCGAAAATGCTCCTGGTAACATACAGCGTCTTTTGAAACTGGTGTCGAAGAAACTGCCGTTGCCATTTAAAAACGTAAAAAACAAGCGGGCGTTGGTGTCACTAGATAATGTCGTTAGTTTTATCTGTGAATGTGTGATTAATAAAAAATCAAAAAATCAACTCTATCTCCTTGCAGATGCAGAACGCCCCTCGACTGCAGATATGATTAATACCTTTTCTGCAGGTATGAACATTGAAACGAGACTTATCTATTTCCCAACGTTCATCCTGAAAATATTGCTTTCAGCGGTGGGTAAAGGCGGAATTTACGATCAGTTATTTGGCGATCTGGAAGTTGATGCCACCAAATCTCGGGAGCATTTAAATTGGACGCCCCCGATAACGCTTTATGAAACGATGAGAAAGACGGCGAAGTACTATATCGAAGGTAATAAAGAATGATGAATTTTGGGATTGCGCTATTCGCTTTTTTAGTCTCATGCGTACTGACCTGGGGATTGCGGGGTTATGCCATAAAACATAATGTTATTGACCGTCCAAACCAGCGAAGTTCGCATTCTGTGCCGACCCCACGGGGGGGAGGGGTAGCGATCGTTCTGACGCTACTGGTTGCTTTAGCAGTATTTTATATTAACCGCACGCTTACGTTGGAGAGCTTCCTGGGTTTATTTATTCCTGGTATCATTGTTGCCATCATTGGTTTCCTTGACGATCATGGTCATATTGCGGCTCGATGGCGTCTGCTAATGCATTTCATGGCCGCTGCAATTGGCATCTATTTCCTGGGATCATTCCCTGTTATTACGCTGTTGGGTTACGATCTTTCATTATCCTGGATTGGTATGATTCTTGGATGTGTTTATCTGGTCTGGATGCTGAACCTGTATAATTTCATGGATGGGATTAATGGCTTAGCCAGCGCTGAGGCAATCACGTTTGCCGCATGTAGTGCGATGTTAATTGTTGTAAACCAGTACACGGATGCGCCTGGAAGTATTTTTCCGCTAACGCTTGCTCTTATCGGGGCCGCGGCTGGATTCATTGTCTGGAACTTCCCGAAAGCAAAAATCTTCATGGGCGACGCCGGGAGTGGTTTCCTCGGAATATCCATTGGACTGATGATTCTCCATATTGCCAAAGCTAATACTCATTTCTTTATTGCAGAATTATGTTTGCTGGGCATATTTATCGTCGATGCCACGACAACTTTGATGAGAAGGCTTGTGGCGGGTAAAAAGGTTTATGAAGCACATGCCAGTCACGGCTACCAAATCCTTGCCAGGAAATATGGAAGTCACGTTCCGGTGACAATGATGGCGATCGTTGTCAACCTGCTGTGGCTCTTTCCTATCGCTTTCCTTATTGCCTCAGCCAAAATTGATGGTGTCGTTGGGTTGATTATCGCCTGGCTTCCGCTTTTGGCTGTTGCCCTCAAATGCGGTGCAGGCGTTAAGGATAAAGAGAGCAACGTCAATGCATGATTTAATGATTCTAGGTGCAGGTGGCCACGGACGGACCCTGTACGAATTGGCGAGACTGCTGGGATATCAGGATATTGTTTTCCTTGATGATAATGCATCACCCATCATCGAAACTAATAAACACATCATTGGGAAAATCTCCGAGCTAAAGTTACATGTCAACGATGCGAGTCACATAGCTATTGGCATAGGTAATAATAATGTTAGAGAACAACTCTATCAGCAGCTTATCAGCTTAGGCATTGACCCCGTAACGCTCATTCATCCCCTTGCTTTTGTCAGTCCATCGGCGACGATTGCTGATGGCTCTGTCGTATTGGCGGGAGCAGTGGTTGGTGCCAACGCGAAATTAGGTGTGGGTACGATTGTAAATAGTCATTCGACGGTCGATCATGATTCTATTCTAGGCGATTTTGCCCACTTAGGGGTTGGTGTTCATCTCGCTGGAAGCACTATCATAGGTAGGTCAGCGTTTCTGCAGGCGGGTACAGTGGGTGGGTATAATACAAAGGTAGACGATTACTCAGTATGTTCTGCTGGTACTATTTTATAAACTGAATGCAAGTTTTAACGAGGCGACCAGTTTTAAGTATGCTAAATTATTTAATATCTTTATCCAGACCGATAAAACGTATTATTACACTCTCGATAGATGTTATACTTCTATTAAGTGCATTTTGGTTTGCATTTTGGGTACGCATTGATTCTATGACTCCAATATTTAGTACGGAGCATTGGTTATTTATATTTTCAATAATTATCGTCACCCTGGCGATATTTGTTAAGCTAGGGCTTTATCGCGCCGTCATTCGCTATATTACTGCAAAAATATTACTAGTAGTTACAGTAGGGATGGTTATATCATCCATTTTGCTTATTATCGCAGCGTTTTATACTAATCTCTATTTACCGAGAACGATTCCATTCATTTATTTCTCATTCGGTTTACTGCTTATTGCCGGATCGCGGCTTGGTATGAGAATGTTGGTGAATCGCGGTTTAAATCTAGGAACGCGGGTAGTGATTTACGGTGCTGGTGCATCGGGTCGTCAGCTACTGCCGGCATTGAGCCAGATGGATGAATACTATCCTGTTGCTTTTGTCGATGACAACCGTGCTCTGCAAGGCCAGGTTATTCACGGCGTCAGCGTCTTCGCGCCGGAAAAACTGCCATGGTTGGTTGAGAAATACGAAGCGAAGAAAATTTTGCTTGCCATGCCAAGCGCCAGCCGAGCCAGAAAGAACGAAGTCATTAAAACGCTGGAAGGCTTACCATGCGAGGTGCTCTCCATTCCCGGAATGGTCGACCTGGTAGAAGGCAAGGCTCGAATTGATTCATTACGCAAAGTGGTTATCACAGATCTGCTGGGTCGCGATCCTGTTTCACCCATTCCGGAATTAATATCCCGTAATATCAACGGCAAAACGGTTATGGTTACTGGAGCTGGGGGATCTATTGGGTCTGAACTATGCCGACAGATAATTAAAAATAAGCCGAGCCAGCTTATTCTCTTCGAATTGTCTGAGTTCTCACTGTATTCGATCGATTCAGAACTTCGTAGTCTCAGTGGCTTTGTTGAATAAATCAGATTTCGGGTAAGTCTCCCCCGTAGCGGGTTGTGTTTTCAGGCAATACGCACGCTTTCAGGCATACCTGCTT